>JAKAVA010000086.1 GCA_021827645.1 Planctomycetota bacterium | reverse complement strand
ATCCGCAGATAAACCAGGTAGATCAGAACAAGGATGTTACCGATAAGCAGGGCAATCCGCAGAATATCAGGCTTCTGGAAGATAGCGTAGATCTCGAAGGGAAATAGCAGCGACACCTCGCCGATAATCAGCCATTCCGCCCACACCTTCTCAAAAAGCAGGCCGGAGCCTTCCGTGGCGAAAAGGGCTGCGTACACAAACGCACCGACGGCCGCCATTTTGATTTCTCCGTGATTGATCAGCGCTGCCTTATCCAGCACCATATCGACCCATTTATTATGGGGATCGAGCCTGAATAGATTGACGAAGTGCGAAATCGTTCCCAGAAGACTCGCATGAAGAAAGTGCAGCGCAATAAAACCCGCTGTGAACGCGGCGGCGGCTTTGAAAAACTTGAAAATGGCGATCAACAGCAGGATGCGGTTGCGGTGCGGTTTGCTGCGAGGCGAAACGACTCCCTGCACGGCAGCGGCGGACTTTGTGCTTTCAGTGGTGGCGTTTTGGTTCATCGTATTGCCCTTCAAGACCCCAGACGGCGATGGATTTCGACGGCCAGCGCCCGGCTGATCAACTCAACGCCGGCGGCATTGGGATGCACGCCATCAGCGTGAATCAATTCCCGACGCGACAGCCCCTGCGCTTCCATTCGAAGCACCTCAGTGCGGACGTCAAGTATATCAACACCGCGAGATTGTCCCCATGCGGCAAAATGATCCTGATAGCGCTGCCGCCATTCATAGCGGGCGGCGAAGACTTCCGGCCGACTGCGGAAAAATAACCGGTTTGCCATTTCGTCGGGGATAATAAAGTCCGGTGGAATAGTGATGTAAAAAAGGGGAAGGGCGCGGGGCGCCTGCTTTCGGCAAACCTCCAGAATCTCATCCCAGATGAAGTGAAAGTTGTCAAAACCTTCAATTCGGTCATTTGAATTATTAAACGCGCATGATTCCATCACCAGCACATCCGGTTGAAGCTTTGCCAGCGGCTCCATCCTTCTGCGTCCGTGCCAGAATTCATAAAGCATGCGGTAGAGCACCAATTCGGCGCGGGTGGCACCAACCCCGTAATTCAGCAGCTCCAGATCTGATTGCTTATTTTCAGGATCGAAGTGTTCATGAAACACGCGGAGCGATTCATGCAGGTATTCCGTCATCGAATCGCCATAAAAAACGATTTTCATCCCGCAGAGTGTAATAACAGGCCGCGGTGCCTGCCAACCTCCTCCCGCATATTCAAGCCTCGCGACCATGGAATTACGTCATTTCGACGGGCGGGGTGGAGCTCGCCCGGTCTCAAGTGGCGCCGCGACGGCAGTCTCGATGTCAGCCATCCGAATCAGCCAATCGAGCTTCAGTCCGACGCGCAGTTGATGAACCTCTATGGCAATTAAGCCATATTTCAGGCCCGATGTCAGGCCGTTGCCTCCCTGTTCGACGCCAATCGAGGAAAAATTCTCCATTTGTCGCAACCGCGGCAGAAGCCGGCCGTCGATGAGTGCAACCTGCTGCCGGTCGCTACGCATGGTTGCCAGATCGACAGCAAGCCGTTGTTCCAGTTGATTGCGGTTTCCAGACATCCGGCTCTCCGCTTGGAACGCGTCAAACACGGCCTGACGTATGGATGCATGGATGGCTCGATAGCGCACCACCGGAAACGTGATTGCCGCACTGAGATTCTGCATGACGCCGTCGAGGCTTGACGTGGCGCCGAGATCAAAATTCGGAATATATTGCATCTTGGCGCGTTGCACGGCCGTCTGCGCGGCCAGGAGAAGACGGCGGCGTTCCCGCAGGCCCGGATTCCGGCGAAGAGCTTGGCGGATAATGGTCGTCAGGGCCGGCAGATGGTCTGAAATCGTCGGGAGATGAGCGGGAGTAAGAATGGGAATATGTGGCTGCCGATTCAGCAGCAGATTGAGATGTATCAGATCACTCGTTGCCTCTTGCCGCAGGGCGGAAATCTTTAATTTCAACCGCGTGATTCCGGTAAGGGTATTGATGCTACGCACGGCCGTTCCACGGCCAGTGGTCATGCGAACAACTGCAATCTGTGCCAATGCCTTGTACGCGGCGATTTGCATCTGCACCTGGCGGATAAGTCGGCGCACCGCAATAAGCCGGTACCACGCGGTGAGTACTTCCTGCCGAAGCAAAAATTGCGCATTGCGGAATCGCTGCCCGGCCGCGCGGGCCCTCTGGAAGGCTATTTTGGCATCGGCTGCCGGTTTGGTGGGCCAGCGGATATCGCTGCTTCCCATATTGGCGATACCGAGAGAAAAGCTGCCGGCACCGGCGGAGCCATTCGCCAGCTGGGCTCCGCCTGAAAGCATCGGCGTAGTCATCTGCGTTCCGGCCTGGGGTATCTTTTCCAACGCCGCCCTGAAACGCCAATAAGCCGCTTCTACTTGCGGACTTCGGATAAGAGCATAACAAACCAATTCATCGACGTCGGGCTTTTTCGGAAGTGCTGGAATGTTCTGCGTGGCGGCCGGAGCACGGTACGCCGCACCTTCCTCGCGGGCAAGCCGGTTCAACGCTCCGGCGCCGCGCGGCATCATCGTACAGCCGCCCATCGCGGTGAGCAGCAACAAGACGCAAACCACGACTAAAGCGTGTGTAGAAATGTTCTTCATGATGGCGACACTCCTTGCGTGGAAGACGCTGGTGAATCACGGCCGGCGGCGAATTGATCCCGCAATGCCATGCTCATTACCATGTAATAAAGGCCGGGCAGCACCAGCAGTTCCAATAAGAAACTGGTGATCAATCCGCCGATCATCGGCACCGCCAGGTGGCGCATGATGCCCGCACCGGTACCCGACGCCCAGAGCAGCGGGACGAGCGCCGCCAGGGCGGCACATACGGTCATCGTTTGTGGACGGATTCGTCGAACTGTGCCGTTGTATACGCAGCGAAGCAGATCTTCACGACTGTGCAACGCGTCATGCTCAACCGCCTCACGCACCGCGATATCAAGATACACCAGCAGCACCAGACCCATTTCAACGCACAATCCGGCCAGAGCGATGACACCCACCCATACCGCCGCTGAGAGTTCAAAATGCATCAGGTACACCGCCCAGATGGCCCCGACAAGACCCAGCGGTATCGCCATCAGCACGCCGAGCACACGCAGCACATGGCCCGTGGCAAGAAATAAAATAATGATAATCAGCAGTAGCGCCATCACCGCCGCCGGCACCAGCCTTCGATTGGTCCGCTGAATCTGGCGAAAAATGCCGATCCATCGATAGGTATAGCCGGGCGGAAGCCGGACATCGCGGGTAATGACGGCTTTGGCCCGTCTCACGTACCCGACGACATTCCGAGCCGTCGCGGTGATGTTGATGTAATTCACTATGCCGGTGTCATAGCTGTCAATTTCCGCCGGGCCCCGCGTATAGCTTATGGAGGCCACCTCGCCGAGCGGGATCGATCTGCCGCCGGGAGTTCTCACCGGCAGCTCTGCGATCGCCGTGCGTGTCTGGCGCAGGGAACGGAAGTATCTCAAATTAATGGGGAATCGCTGGTCGCCGTCGATCACCGTGGCGATTTGCTCGCCACCGACCCCGAGACGGACGACACGCTGGACATCGGCAATCGTCAGGCCGTAACGTGCGGCAGCGTGCCGCCGGATGTGAATATGTAGATAGTAACCGCCCAATGGCTGCTCGGCTTCGGCGTTGGTCGTTCCCGGCACCCGTGAAACGGCGGCGGCGATGCGGTTGGCCACTCGACTCAATTCGTTCAGATCAGGTCCGGATACTCGTATACCGATCAGGGTCCTGCTGCCGCTGTTAACCATATTGGTTCGATTTTCTACCGGCTGAGTCCAATAGACCGGTAGCCCGGGAAAATTCAGCGCCTGATTCATTCCCGGATGGTGTCTCCCGGACGGGCCGGTCCACCCGTAAAGCAGTTGGTGTCGGGTGATGGGTTCCGTCGGAGGCCAGAATGTCTCAGCGAACGGGCGGGCCAGCCATCGCGGCCAGCCGTCGTAAAATCGGGGCACCGGCATCTGCGGCCATTGGCTCTGCGGCTTCAACCGAATGATGGTGTCCACCATGTTCAGCGGGGCGTCATCCGTTGCCGTAATCGCCCGGCCCATCTGGCCGAAGACCGATCGCACCTCCGGAAAACTTTTTATGATCCGATCCGTCCGCTGCAGAGTAAGCCGGGCCTGCGTCACGCTGATCCCCGGATACGTGGTCGGCATGTATTCCAGGTCCCCTTCATTGAGCGGCGGCGTGAATTGTGTTCCCAGATGTGATAACGGAATCCAGATCGAAACCACCGCCGCCAGCGTCAGCGGCAACAGAACCCATCGCAGGGCCATAGCGGCGCGGAACAAGGGTGAAAACGCACCGCGCAACATCCGATTCACAGGATTGTGCGATTCATCGAGAATTTTCTGCGGCAATACCAGCATCGCCGCCAGTATCATCCATGCAATGCTGATCACCGCCCTGTAACGGCCGAACACCCCGTTTCCGCCATCCACATGCCATAGTGCCGCAGCCGGAACAATGACGATCAGAATACTCAGGCCCCATCGAAGCCACCCAGGCCATTGCTGGGAAAACAGTTGCGGTTTGACCAGATAAATCATCAGCACCGGCACCAGCGTGATTGACAGTACTGCCGCCGCAGCCATGGCAAACGTCTTCGTCAGCGCCAGCGGAACGAACATTTTCCCACTTTCGCCGGGGAGAATGAAGATTGGCATAAAACTGATCGTGATAATCAGCAGACTCATAAAAATACTCGGCCCGACCTCTACGGCAGCCGAAAGAATGATCTCGGCATGAGATCGACGTACCTGTCCCGCTGCCGCTCGGGCATCTTCGCGGACGAGGTGCTGGTGGGCGTTCTCCACCATGACGATCGCGCTGTCGACCACCACGCCGATGGCAATGGCGATGCCGCTCAGACTCATGATGTTGGCACTCACCCCCAGAAGATCAAGCACGGCAAGGCTCGCGATCATGCTGCACGGAATGACGATGATGGCGACCAAACTGCTTCGAGCGTGGAGCAGAAAAAGCACACACACCAGCGCCACGACGATCATCTCTTCGGTGAGCGTATCGGAAAGGGTGTTGATAGCGCGGTTGATGAGGTTATCGCGGTTATAACCCGTCCGGATTAATATCCCGGGAGGCAGGCTTGCCGCTATCGAAGCAATCTTTTTCTTCACCCGGAGAATGGTGCGATACGCGTCCCCGTGATATCGCACAATCACAATGCCGCCGACAGCTTCTCCGCGGCCGTCATATTCGCACAGCCCCTGGCGCTGCTCGCCAGCGATCTGCAGGTGCGCCACGTTCCGAAGATAAATGGGGGTCCCTTTCGCACCGCGCCCGACTAAAACCGCACCCAACTGTTTCAGACGGGTTATGTACGACACACTGCTGACCATATATTGAAATTCGCCAACTTCGGTAACGCCTCCGCCGACCGCGTTGTTGGCAGCGGGAATGTCACGCACGATGCGTGAGAGACGCAGGTGATACGCCCGTATCTTGACGGGATCCAGCACCACCTGAAATTCCTGTACAAAACCGCCCAAAGGTGCGACTTCCGCAACCCCCCGCACCGATTCAAGCTCAAAGCGGACAAACCAGTCCTGCAGCGCCCGGAGCTGGCCAAGATTCATGTTCGCCGACACCAGTGGCTTGCCTGAAATCGGGGAGAGTCCCGGATGGGTGAAGCCGCGAACCAGTTTCAGGGTCTTGACGTAGCCTTCTCGCACGGCCTCCACGTCGTCATGTCGATGGACGTACCACGCATGGGTTCTTGGATCACGCCATATCCCCGCAGGATGATGCTTGCAGTACCATCCCGGAAACAGGACGTACTGGTAAGCCCACCCAACGCCGGTCGCGTCGGGGCCAAGTTCCGGATGAACATTTGACGGCAACAAATGGCGAGCATAATTCAGGTATGCCAGAAGTTGATCCCGCGCCCAATACAAATTGGTTCCGCTCTTAAACACCACGTGGATGAGCGAATAATCAAACATGCTCTCGCCTCGGATGGCGGTCACACGGGGTACCGACATCAGAGCCGTTTCCAGCGGGTAGGTGATCTGCTGCTCAATGACCTGCGGGGGTTGCCCCTGATCGTTCGTCAGTATCAGTACCTGGACATCCGACAGATCCGGCACCGCGTCAAGCTTGCTGTGCAAAGCAGCGTATGCCGCCGACATTAACAGCAGCGCCGATATGATCAATACGACCGCACGGTTCGCAGCACAAATTTGAATTATTTTCCTAAGCATCTATCGTCCTTCCGCCTTAACCGCCGGTTGTTGCGGAATCAGCCTTCTGCTCCCCTTCGCTGCGTCCTTCACCGCGTCGGGTATTTCGTGATGATTCGCGTGCGTTACCGCGCGGTGGTGTACGGTCGCCGGCTCATCAAACGCCGTCAGGGCGCTGCGGAGTTGCGATTCCACGTCAATCAGAAACTCGCCGCTTGTAACGACACGCTCCCCCGGCCCGATTCCCGACAGCACCGATACCATTCCATCTTTGCTATCAGGACCTACCCTTATGCGGACTGGATAGAAATGACCATGGCCCTCCGCCACAAAAACGATGTCGCGTGTGCCTGACTCAATAACCGCGTCGCGTGGAATTAATATCGCTTTCTTCTTCACCCGCGTGGTGATATCAACGACGGCGGTCATACCGGGACGCAGCCGACCGGCGGTGTTGAAAATATTTCCACGCACCACCACCGTATGCGAAGCGGGGTTGGCGATCGGCGCAATGAAATTCACCTGCGTGTGAAGCTCGCTGCCCGGCTCCGAATCGGGATAGACCGCCATCCTGTCCCCCGACGCCACCCAGGCCATCTGCTGATCGTAAACGTGAGCATCAATCCACAGCGATGAAAGATTCACGATTTTCATCAGCGCCTCGCCCCGGCGGACGGCTGATTTCTGCCGCAGGCGAATCTGCTCGGCTACACCACTCGCCGGACTGTAGAAGGTGAGGTACGTTTCGGCTTGTCCGTCGCTCACCATCCGACGAATGTCGCGGGTAGGCACACCCAGATAAATCAGGCGTTTCACCAGCGAATGGAACAACTGTTTCTGTGTTGAAGCTGTTAATGAGCCTGCATGTTTCCGGGCCGATTTCCACGCCTGGAATGCCGCCAGCATCTCTTTTTCTGCAAGGACCAGCTTCGGGCTGTACAAAGTAAAGAGTTTTTCACCCCGCGTTACGGTCTGTCCATTGGTTGCGACGAAGAGTCGGCCCAGATATCCATCCACCCGCAGCACCACGTCGGCAACTTGGGGCGTTGCCCGTCGGAAATAGCCTACCGTGCGGATTCGCTCTCGAAGGGGCGCCAATATCGCGGTGGCAGTCTGAACACCCATATCCTGACGGATGATGGGGTTGATGATTACGCCCCCGCTTTGCATTCCGCCGGCCGGTGCGTAAACCGGAACAAGTTTCATTCCCATGGCGCTGATGCCGGGCTTTGATGATATGGAGGACGGCCCGATCATCGGATCCCACCAATATAATATCTTTCTCTTATGGTTCGTCGTAGACGACTTGGTCGTGGCAGCGGCCGTCACCGCTCCAGGCTTTGCCGACTCGCGGTTAACATACGTTCCGCCTTTCAGCGGAAACAATATGCCGATGCCATATCCGACGGCCACAAGCACCAGGCTCGCCGCCGGCCACAAATCTGTTTTTTTCATGACAATGACTCACTTCTTGCCGATAACGATGAACTCCCCGTCCGCGCAATGGGGCGGGAAACAATGCGTTTCATGGCATGAAGGATCAGATATTAAGTGTACACTTGGTTGCGAGTATGGGCGGGGAGTGCTCGCATCGAAGGGGTCTTGAATATCCCCGATGCAGCGTGGATGGTTTTAGCTGAATCACGGTTGTCGGAATAACCAGTACGCTGGTCGCGGCTACAGGCGGAGCGATTATCACCGGGCCGGTGTTCCATCCCTTGTGAATCAGTGTCATGTGGCAGGGCACGTTCCCGGATCGGCCCATAGGGCAACGCATTGGGGACGAATGATGCTTGACCACGCCTCGATCTGTATTTGCTGCAAGCATGCGCATGGCAGAGCAGCTAGCTTGGCCGACGGCAATTTTTCCAGTAATCGAACATTGCGCCGTGGGGATATTCCCCGCCACGAGGGTGAAGAGAACCAGAATAGTAGTGGCAAGATTACGCATGAGTTCAGCGTTTTCGCCGGCCTCCGACTAACATTCCAGCAACAGTATAGACGGAGGACCCATATCGGGTCAAACTTGGAATCTGAAAACCGCAACGGATTGCCGGATATCGGACACCGCGCCGCCGGGCGGACGCCCGTGTTCCGCCATCGCTTTTCCACCGCTAAACCTTCCGATACGCACGCATCGCAGCTCCGCGTACTGTCTCAACCAGATTCTCTATAGTGATTTCAGAATCCGGTTGGGTGTAATCACCGGTGTCGGCCGAGTTTGGCTTAGAGAGTACCAGCGCTGCCCCGTCGTAAAGCCTTTCCCTCAGAAGTTTGCGCAGGAGGACCGCATAGCGTTCGCGATAGGAGGCCTTGGTAAATTCTGGAAATACCTCGAAATGCGGTGACTTGGTCGCAACGGGCGCCCGAGATTGCGGCGAATCCTCAAGGACCATCAAGTAACCGAGCGTTGGCCGCGCTGACGGCCGAAAGGCTCCCTCCCTATATGCCGCCCAAAGATCAGTGGCACTGCCGAGGGCCTCCTCGGCCCGATTATTAAAATTATTCCCAAAGGACGGACCCACGTGTGATTTCACCTCGACCACCGTAATTAAGTCTTTTCCACCTCGTACTACAACCAAATCCCATTTTTTCTCCGACCTAAACCACCCGGGCAATTCGATGCGGGTGTTTGTGAATAGGTCGCAATCCGGGACGCCGGTGGAAACCAGAACGCCTTTAAGCAACTCAACAAAACCATCCATCTGTCGGCCACCGGTTGCAGCCGCCCGCAGACCGCGGTCGGGGGTATGGGCCGCCGTGGCTTGGCGCCCGCGTGTGCGCCAGAAGTGGCGCACGGCGTTCCGGACTTGTCTGTCAACTTCGGGTATTTCGCCCATTACGCGTGGTTACCTCCATCGAATCAAAGAGCCGCCCTTTGTAATCATCCAGCTTGGACTGCGCAATCTTCATAAAAGTGGCATCCAGCTCAATGCCGACACTGTTCCGGCCCCATTGGGCGCACGCCAGGTTGGTCGTGCCGGTACCCATGAAGGGGTCGAGAACCGTGTCTCCGACGAATGAAAACATTCGGACGAGCCGTTCCGCCAGCTCAACCGGGTAGGGTGCTGGATGATGCGGGTGTGATGTGCCACGTACATCCGTCCAAACCTGACGGAACCATCGTTGATAATCTTCAGCGCTGATTAAGCTCAGCAACCGTGCATGCCGGCTTGGGCTACGATACCCGCCAGGCTTACGTTGCATCAGGATAAATTCCACGTCATTTTTGATAACAGCGTTCGGCTCGTACGGCTTGCCGAGAAAGCCGCCCGCCCCCGCCGCTTCGTACCGCGCGTTGGAAATCTTATTCCAGAAGACTGTAGCGAGGTTATCAAACCCTAGTTTTCTGCATTGCTCTTGGATCGTTGCGTGGAGCGGCACCACTGTATGGCGCCCGTTGTTACGCTTTCGTGAGAGGCAAACATCACCCACATCAATGACGAGGCGTCCGCCCGGGACAAGAGCGCGATAGCAGTTTAGCCATACTTGGCCCAGCGCCCCGATAAAGTCATCATAATCTGCGATGGATCCGAGCTGCCCGGCGTGGTCTGGGTAGCGTTTAAGGGTCCAGTACGGCGGAGATGTGACAACAAGGTGGACCGACTCGGGTTCAACGAGTGAGGCCTGCCGCGCGTCCGCGCAGATCAGCCGGTGTGACGTTGGCATCTCCCGGACCAGCCGCTCTATACGGCGCACCGCGCCAGCGTCACGGGCAAGCGTTGGAATGCGATCGTCGAGATCGCCGCCGCGCAAAAGTTCTGCCAGCAGTTCTTCGGATGCTGCGGCGGTATCTCGCAAATGATCTTCTGCCATATGAGTAGTCTACACCGCACCGGTCAAAACGCCACGAAGAAACACCGCAATCCGCGGTGGAAATTCTCAGAGCGAATAGGGGCCGATCCGCCTCACACCGCCGGCAGGCCAAGTACACGGCGCCATGCCGAAAGCTGTCCCGCGTGATACGCCTCATGCCACGTTCCATAAATGAAGATCGTATGACCGATCGTGGGGAATCGCTCGCGGCGGGCCGGGTCTGGATGCGGCTTAGCCATATCTGCAGGTGTCAGCACTTTGAGTCGCTCGATGATCCGGCCGCGAACCGCTGCCATCTGGTCGAGATACCATTGTTTGGGCTTGTATTTGGATTTGTCCGCCACGGGTTTGGAGCCGCCGCCGTAGATATCCTTCCAATTCGCTTCAAGCGTCGGAGCCGTTCCGCCGGCCAACGCGAGAAAATTTCCATCCACCATCAGCAGATGTCCCAGCACCCATGCCGGATGATTCATGCCGGCAGCGGGTTGAAGCACGATTTGATCATCAGATAAATCGGCAACAAGTTTCAGCGTCGAATCGCGGGTAAGCTTAATGGTGTGAATCAGGGCATCGAGCATAAATCATACCTCCAATAAAAATCACATCGGGTCCGCAGCGGATGAAACACCTCCTCCGCCGTACACGTTTCACGGACGGGCACTTCAACTGCCGACATACTTGGCGTAAATCGCCTTGGCGGTGGCCGCGTCGTTCGTACCCTTGATAATAGCCCGTCCGTCGGAGAAAAGTGTAATTTCATATTCCCTGGCATTTTCGCCCTGACCCTGGCTGATCGGGCACTTAAGCATGAATTTATTGAAACTCGGCTTGCCGACGGCGGAGAGATTCTTTGCCACATGCTCGAAATCGATCTTTCCGCCAGCCGGCTGCGAGATCTGTACCGCATTGCGCCCGCAGAGCGTGGTGGTACTTCCACCGAACTTGCCGGATAAATATTCAAGATTCCCATGCTTGCACGCTGGACAATCCGCCAGTTCACGGGCCTTCGCCACCTTGAGCTGCTGATACCGGTTATCCCACATATCAAAGCTGAACATGAACGGGCTCAGCGTGTCGATGTTGCCGGTGAGCAACTTAATAGCCTCCATGGCCTGCCAGCTTGCCACCAGGTTGACCGTCGGTCCCAGCACACCCGCAGTATCGCAGGTCGGATTCATTCCCGGTGGGGGGGATGTTTCAAAAATGCAGCGCAGGCAAGGCGTAATACCCGGGCGTATCACCATTCCCAGTCCCATGGCACTGATGCATGCACCGTATATCCATGGGATGCCTGTCTTGATCGATACGTCATTGATCAAAAATCGCGTCTCGAAATTATCCGTGCCGTCCAGCAGTAGATGTTTGCCGGTCGCCAGTTGATCAATATTGGTGTGGTTGACGTCCGCCACCACCGCCTCCACATCTACCGCAGAATTGATGGCCGCGATTTTCCGCTTGGCGGCTTCGGCCTTGGGTAGTTGATCGGCAATATCACGTTCGTCAAAAAGCACCTGCCGTTGAAGGTTGTTAAGTTCAATAAAATCCCGATCCACAATGGTCAGGTGCCCCACGCCCGCACGGGCAAGGGTATTGGCCAGAACGGTGCCCAGCGCCCCGCATCCCACCATGAGGACCCGCGATTCACGCAGCTTCCGCTGCCCCGGAATACCGATCGGTTCCCAGAGCATCTGCCGGTTGTACCGCGCCAGGGAAGGATCCGCCTTTTCAAGTTCCGATGCTGTTTGAGATAATGCCATGCCGTGAATACCTTATATTAAATCATCAAATTCGGTTAATAGGTCGCCGCGCCCGAGGGGCGCAGCCGAAGGGCGTCAGCTTTCAATCATGTTTTTTTCAATCGGCTCAACGGTGAGCCCGCGGGATTTCAGATAATCCAGCGCGCCGGCCACCTCATCCGGTTCACCCTCAAAGAGCACCGCCATGATGCCGATCTCCGCCGTCACGCTGGCCTGTCGTATATCAAAACTCACGTCCGGATATTGCCGCGCCATCTGCCAAAGAATAGGCTTTTCAACCAAACTGCGGCTGCCAAAGGTGAGCCAAACCCGCTTGTTAACCTTTGCCATGTTGCCGTCATCCTCCGGCGATGGCGGGCACGATGCTCACATCATCGCCATCCTTAAGGGCCGTCTGCAAATTATCCAGAAACCGAATGTCTTCATTGTTCACATAAATGTTGACAAAGCGGTTCAACTCGCCCGGCCCTTTGAAAAGCCGCTTGTCCATTCCTTCAAACCGTCCACATACCTCCGTCAGCACGCTCTGAACGTCGGCGCCCGACGCATCCATCGAATCAACGCCCCCGGTCAGTGAACGCAGGGGTGTCGGAATCCGTACTTTTACCGCCATTGAAATATCTCCCGATCAGGTATTTGAAAATAAATAGATCACACCGCAACCGGCAATGTTTCCGTCGTCGCCCGGCCCGACATCAATCGATCAAACGCATCAAGGCTCGGCGGTATGGATGCCGGCGGTTCCAATTGATCCACCACAACCTCCACCGTCTTGAGTCCGTTGCCCGTGATGCAGACGCAGATACTCTCATCCCGCGGAATCCGTCCCGATTCAATGAGTTTAATCGTCGCGGCCAATGTCGTCCCGCCCGCGGGCTCCGTCCACGTTCCTTCGGTACGGGCGAGCAGCTTGATCGCATCGACAATTTCCGCATCGGTCGCATCAGCACCCCAACCGCCACTCTCCTTAACCGCCTGAACTACATAAAACCCGTCTGCCGGATTGCCGATGGCAATGCTTTTGGCGATGGTTTTGGGTTTCTGCGGCTTGATTAAATCCCGTCCGGCCTGGATCGCCTCCACGACGGGATTACATCCGGCCGCTTGGGCGGAATAAATACGGGGCTGGTTATCTTCTACCAATCCCAGATGGATGAACTCCCGATATCCTTTGTAAATCTTGGGTAAAATCGTTCCCCCGGCCGTGGGGCAGACCGTATGTTTGGGCAATTTCCACCCCATCTGCTCCGCTATTTCAAAGCCGAATGTCTTGGCCCCCTCGGTGTAAAACGGACGCAGATTCACATTCACAATCGCCCAGCGATATTTGTCCGCAATTTCCGAACAAAGCCGATTCACATCGTCATAATTGCCCTCAATCCGCACCATCGTGGGATTAAATATCAATGATCCCAGCACTTTTCCCTGTTCCAGATCATGCGGAATCATCACGAATGCACGCAGTCCCGCCTCGGCCGCATGGGCCGCCACGCTATTGGCCAAATTTCCCGTGCTGGCGCACCCAACGGTGTCGTAGCCGAGTTCAATCGCCTTGGTGATGGCAACCGATACCACGCGTTCTTTGTAACTCCAGGTGGGATAATTGGCGGAATCATCCTTGATATAAAGTTCGCGCACTCCCAGCACTTTTTCCAGATTGCGGGCGCGTTTGAGTGGAGTCATACCCGAATGCAGGCCGGAGCGCGGAGTGCCGTTAATCGGCAGCAGATCGCGATAACGCCAGAGATTCCGCGGGCCGGCAGAAATCGACTCCCGCGTCACCTTCCCGCGCATGGCTGCGTAGTCATATTGCACTTCCAGCGGGCCAAAGCACGTTTCGCAGACATGCACACCCTTTTCAGGGTAGGCCTGACCACATTCCCGACATTTCAATCCTCGTACGTATGACATTCAGGTGCTCCGACTCATGATCACCGCAGACTCAATCACAGCTGCGGCGATGGCTACCCGACCGGCATCATCCGAAATTCCATCCGCTTTCCGCATCGCCTGAGTAAATTGAGATTGGATAAGAGATTGACGGGTAACGCACACCATACGTGCAAACTCGCCACCACTTATCTATCCCCAAGATCGCGTTATGCGAGCGGGAGGGAATTAGCACCCTGTTCACGACATCGGTCAGTTGACCGTCCGCATGGGTTGCTGTGCCTTCAACGGGCCCGTCCCTCAGGCACTCTGGATAAGAGCGGTCTTCAATTGTCTGCAGCTATGCTATGCGCGCAGGCAACCCGTGTCAAACGCTTCCACAGGTATCCAGCCACTTGCCTGGCACCGCGGTGGGATCGGCGGTAAATCGCAATATCAGTCTCTCTGGGAAATCAAACCAAAAAAATAGGCCCGCCCGTGAAGGCAGGCCCTTGAAGGAGGATACACCCATTTTGGCTTCGCCCCTGCAGCTGCTACCACTCACCCAGCATCAATGGAATACAAACCCCACGTGTATACCTGCACCAAATCGCGGGTAGAACGGATGATAGAAATACGGGTGATAAAACGGATGGTAGAAATACGGGCGGAATATCGGGTGATAAAAATACGGACGGCAATAGGGGCGATAAACGAATCTCGGTGCAACATAAACGGGCGGCACATAAACCGGTGAGGTGTAAACCGGCGGTGCGTAAGTCGGTACGTCATACGTCGGCGTGTAGCTGTATGGGGCAACGTAAGTCGGCGTTAGCGGCGTGGTATATACCGGCGTTGGCACCGGCGTCTGATTGACCAATCCCGGCGGAGTGTACGTGATCGGTGGCGGGTAGGTTACCGTCGGCGCGGGAGCCGGGGTATTGACGTATGTGGGTGCTGCCGCCGGGACGACCGGCGGAGATTGATAAATCACGGGTGGTGGGGCGTATACAACCGTAGGGGGCGGTGAATAAACCACCGGTGGTGGGCAGTACACCGGTGCCCGGAATACCGGCACACCGAAATTGAACCCCACTCCGACGAACACTCGCGCTTGGGCCGACCCCGCGGGCGTCAGTACAGCGGCGCCGATCAGCAACGCACCTACCGCCAAGGCCGCCGCTTTCCCAATTCTGATCCGTAACTCGTTGGTTAGATTATGACTGACATTCACGATCCACACTCCTTCATCGGACTCGGCTTGGAGACATTGATTCATTCCGCCTGAGTCCTCATCAAATAAGTGCATCTCAATCGCCACCCATCATTCAGATCGCATCCGCATCGACCCAATTCCTGGTACTTCCGCGAGGCGCAATCGCCTCTCCCTATCTCCTCTAACGCCGAACAGTAGCATTTTGTTGCATCGGCGTAGACAACTTAATTATAGCAATAGTTGCGGTAAATCAAGCGAATGGCCATTTTGCTTTTCTGTTTTGGGTTATCGGACTTAAATATCTCATTTATCCACGGAATCCACTCTGGAGACCGTTGCCTCAGCCATACGCCGAGGTTTTCAATCCTTCGGACGGCGAAATAATTTCACCGGCAGGCGACGCGACTCCGCACCCCCAAGAATAATGGAGTGGTACGCCACTCGGACGCCGTTACAATTCGGCGCACTTGCGGTCTCGCTACAATACGCCTCGCAACTTTTGGTGGGGGGCAAATTCGCTGGTACGTTCCGTAGTCGGGCTGCGGTGAGGCATGCACATGAAAGTTCACAATATTATTCAACCCAATCGAACTCACGATCATCGACTGCCAGCAAGCTGATCGACTGTTTCCAAACTGATGGCGATTGACTCCAGTTAGTTTTCATCATGCGGAGAGGTCGGCATTGGTGCTTATCGCCGGGACGGCGTAGAATGCCATCAAGCGGCGGTACTCGCATCGGGCCGTCGTATAGAGATGAGAAGTTGCAACATGACGATATCACTCGAATTAATGCCTCTGGATCCGACACCCCCGGAACCGGAAAAGCCGAAAACTATGGTCGTTCGTTATGGTTATTTAATGTCCATCGGGGAATTTGAAAACACGCTGGATCATAAGGTGGGTTGTGGTACTAAGCTCGTTGCACGTACGCCGCGGGGAACAGAAATTGTTGAAATGCTCACTACGGTCTGCGGTAACGGCGGATGCGGTAAATCCATTACCCGTGACAAATTGCTCGACTACATCGCCAACTCCGGCGGCGATGACTACCCCTTCAGCAATTCAGGACGCATTCTGCGCGTGGCCACGGCCGGAGATATGGCCGAGCAACAGAAACTTGATGAACAAAAAACGCATCATCTCAAGCTCGCCCGCGATTTGGTGAGTCGGCATCGCTTGGAGATGAAAATAGTGGAGGTTGAGTATCTCCTCGGAAGGGAACGTGTCATATTCTATTTTCACTCGGAAATGAGAGTTGATTTTCGTTCGCTCGTGAGAGAACTCGCTGCCGTCGTGCATGCACGTATTGATTTGCGGCAGGTCGGTTCGCGCGATGAAGCCCGATTAATTGCTGATTATGAAAAGTGCGGCCAGCATTGCTGCTGCAAGCAATTTCTCAAGGTGCTCACCCCAATCTCCATGAAAGCCGCCAAAACGCAGAAAGCCACCCTCGATACCGCCAAAATCAGCGGACGCTGCGGGCGGCTCATGTGCTGTCTGCGCTATGAAGATCAAACGTATGAGGAACTCAAGGCAAAACTCCCGCGCCGCAACAGCCGCGTGCGAACGCAAGCCGGCGACGGATGGGTGATCGACGGGCAAATTCTTACCCAACTCGTGCTCGTACAATATGACGACGGCAAGCAAGCCGCCGTGCCCATGGAACAGATTCTGGAATTTAATCGCCCGCGCCCGCGATTGGCCAATGGGCGTGAAATGCAGTTTCCCGGCGATGGCGTTCTGCCTCCACCACCTAACCGCGATGGGCGTCCGAACGGTCGTAATCCCGGCGCTGCGGCGAATCGTCCGCCGCGCCGTGCGGGGCCGTCGACGCCGCCCAAACAGCCCGGACCGCCGCCGCAAGGTTCATCGTCAGATCCGCCTCCGAGGTCGTACCCGCGAAAAACCTCTGATCCAGACACTCAGCACCCGAGCGGTCAATCCCCGCCGCCCGGGACCAATGGCGTCGATAAGCTCGAATAAACAGGATGCGTGAACATGGCCGTATGGCTATTAAAAACTGAACCATCCGATTACAGCATCGACGATCTGCAAGCTGATGGAAAAACCATCTGGGACGGAGTCGCCAATGCCCTCGCACTCAAACACCTGCGCCAGATTCACACTGGTGACCGGTTGCTCATCTATCACACCGGTAATGTCAAGGCGATTGTGGGTTCTGCCGTTGCAGTGTCCGATGCGGTTCCGCGTAAAGGTGATCCGAAGGACATCGTCGTGGAAATTCAATATGACCGCACCTGGTCGAAAATAGTCCCACTGGCGGACATGAAAGGCGATAAATCCTTTGAAGGCTGGGACCTTCTCCGACTGCCACGCCTGTCGGTCATGCCCGTCCCGGCGGCCATCCTGAAGGCTTTGGAAAAGCGGTCGAAAGACTTTGAGCCGTGATCGAGATAATGTCCGTTCCATCGTTAGCACGCGACGCACGGGGTGAGGCCTCCTGGCTGCCGATGATGATGCTGACGCCGGCTACCCTGCAGTGAAAAAGCATTTCTGCAGCGCGGACGGCCACGTCGCTTGCCGGTATGCTGTTCCGTTTTGGTTGGCTGATATTTGGAGGCAGTATGCAATTCAATGACATTACCGCACAGCGTCCCACGCGGGAGGGGCTTGCCGCCCAATACACTGAATTAGCCGCTCAACTTGATCGCGGTGCCGTCTCGCAGGCGGTATCCCGTTGGGAAGACATCCGCCGCGAAACCGATACCTGGTTTTCGCTCGCCAATCTCAGGTTTTCGCAAAACACCGCCAATGCGCAGTACAAGGCCGACCGTGATTATGCCGATCAGATCGGCCCGCTGGTAACGGATCACGAAACCCAAATCAAGCGTCGGCTCCTTTCGATACCGCAGGATCAGATGGGGCCGATTCTCCCCTCCCATGTGTTGGCCCTTTGGCGCGTGGATATTGCTTCATTTGACCCGGCCATCGCGTCCGACCTGGAAGCTGAATCGCGCCTCGAAGCCCGATATACCGAATTGCTGGCCAGCGCAAAAATTCCATTCGATGGGCGCGAACTGAATATCGCCGGCGTGCAGCCTTACCTGCAAAGTCTGAACCGGGCAACCCGGCATGATGCTGCCCGGGCTCTGTGGGCCTTCTTTCAGGCTAACTGCGAAACTCTGGACGATCTGTATGATCAACTCGTGAAATTACGGACAAAAATGGGGCGAACATTGGGCGATGCGGTGTTTACACCGTTGGGGTATCGTCGAATGCGCCGTCTTGACTATGGCGAAGCGCAGGTGGCGGCGTATCGCCGCGAGGTTCTCACCCACGTTACCCCGCTGGTAAGCCGCATCATGCGCCAGCGGCAGCGTGACAATCAGCTCGATGCTCTTTATGCCTGGGACGAGCCGATGATTGATCCCGCGGGTAATCCGGTGCCGGCGGGGGATCAGCATTTTCTCACCTCCGCGGCGCGCAACATGTTTGAATCCATCCATCCGGAACTTGCCGGGCTTTACCGGGCGATGCTGGATGGCGGCTTCATGGACCTCGATAACCGCCCGGCAAAAGCGGGTGGAGGATTCTGCACGTCGTTTCCCAATGCGGGTATGCCGTTTATCTTCGCCAACTTCAACGGTACCCATCATGATATTGATGTCTTCACGCATGAGATGGGGCATGCGTTTCAGAATTACAAAAGCCGCGTTCAGCCGATCTTGGACTACTTCTGGCCGACCATGGACGCAGCGGAAATCCATTCGATGAGCCTGGAATTTCTCGCCTATCCGCACATCGGACATCTGATGGGCGGTGCGGCCGATCGCTATCGCCGGATGCATCTGATCGCGGCGCTTGAGTTTTTGCCCTACGGCGTATGCGTTGATCATTTCCAACATGAAATTTATGCCCGGCCCGAAATGTCGCCGGCGGAGCGCAACGAAACATGGCGGCGGCTGGAAAGCCTCTACATGCCCTGGAGACAGTGGGGCGATCTGACCTACCCGGCATCCGGCGCGCGATGGCAGGCTCAATCTCACATCTACCGCTCGCCTTTTTATTATATTGATTACACATTGGCCCAGTGCGTGGCTCTGCAGTTCTGGCGGTTGTCAAATGCGGATTTTTCCTCCGCCGTGGAACGGTACACAGAGCTCTGTTCGCGGGGAGGTTCGGCGCCGTTTACCGAATTGCTCTCGTCAGCCGGCCTCGCTTCACCTTTTTCGCCCGGGGTGTTGGAGGAAATTGTCCACGAGGCTGAAAAGTTTCTGAGTATCGATAACGGCCATCACCCATGAATCCATCAGCCGATTGCCGCGTGACATCGCCTTCATGATGCCGCATGATCCGTAATACCCTGTCGGTTGGCCGCCACGAGGCCGAAGCGTTCAATCAGACCCGACCACGCCATGAGCAGGCAGCCGTTGATCACCAGGTCCAGCCATACCAGTCCGACGCCGAACCAGCGTGTATCTCCCTGATAGGCTCCGGACACATGGCCCATGCTGATGGCCATCAACAACCCGCACCCACCCATTACAACGATGGCGGAAGCTGAACACAGACGCGCTGTCGAATTGCGAATTTTTGAAAAGACTTCACCACCGTCAATCGCACTGATGAGGCCGGCGAGCAATCCCGTGAGACTTGCAGCCGAAAAAGCCAGGACCAAACCCTTACCTCCGACGGTCATGAGGATATTGCGCATCGCGAAGCTGTAAATAGATTCATACGCCGGAAGCGCCCAGAGTGCCGCAGCGCCCAGACCTGTGAAAAGCTGCCAATGCTTCAGGCAGGCGGCTTCCGGGGCCAAAGTGCGGGCTCGCAGCACAGCGTTGAGCAGCACCATCATCACCATGCCGAAAAACGGCATGAGTACCAGCGTGACTCCGATGGTATGCTGCTGCAGGAGTGAAATCAGAAGCAACACACAGAGGCTCACGCTAAGGCTCAGAGAAATGCGGCCCCGTCTCTCGGTCGTGAGGAATGGGACCACGATGGGGGCGATCAATCCGACCGCAATTTGCCAATGAGTCAGCAATGTTGGAATGACCGACGCAGGAGAAAAATCGTCAGAAGTATGCCACCAAGTGCTCGTATACTGACTACCCGGCATGAAGATGGCGCCGATGAGCAGCATCGCGCATCCCAGCAGGATCATGCCGAGGTTGAAAACACGAACATGCGGTGGAAATGCCACCACCGGATTGCTGAAGGTTTCAGTCGTGGCAACGGCAGCCACAGCTTCGGGAGAATCGAACATGACATGGATGGGATGACGGATATGTGTCTCAGCAAATGACATCATCAGCGGCATCTGACCACCTGTAAATGTATTTCTCCGCAAAGTGTTTCGATGAATGACCTGTCTCACATTCGAATTTCGCATAATACCCTTCCCTTTATCAGTATCGTTCAGAGCAATTGAATTTGTGCCCATCCAACCGCGGCCCTCAAAACGCCAATCGGACTTTGATGGATATCGGTAGCCCACTCCGGCCGCTTGAAACTCTTACCGCACTCGGCAAAGTCTTCCTATAAAAGACCGCCGCTTAATATGTCGGACTCGACCGTTCATTATTTTGGGGCGTAGGAAGGACGGGAAAGCGGATCAGTCCGTGGCCTCAAATCAGCTCAATGCGCTGACTGACGATCACGGACTGCGGTTGAGGTAACCTTACCCGGGACGACCTGAAAGAGTCCCATCATGACAACGCGATCGCTTCTGAGGTTGGGATTTTTGGCGCGGTGTGGGTGCCGTCGTCGCCGGAAAACGGGTCGGATGAACAGATCCGGCCAGTCCGTTCGCTTCACAATTCGCATGTGTGGCACGCGGGGAATCGACGGCCAGGTGCGGTTCGCAGGCGCGATATAAAATACAGGCTGCCCTTTCGCCCAGGCGCGATGAATAATCGTCAGTTCAAGTTGGTGATAACCTGCCAGACTCAGCGGCCGCTCACGACCGGATGAACTTCGCCGTCCGAAAAGTTTTATGTAGTTTTCCAGTCGGGCATACTGGAATGCATGCGGGCCGCGTTCGGCGGCCATATGAAAACACCGACGAAAAAAAAGAGGCGAAAACATCTGAACATCGTAGAGCCGATAATTCGTAATACTCCCCAGATAATTGCATACCGTTGAATTTGCAAAAATCACCGGCCGGGAACCAGTAAACCGGTGCAGCGCCTTGGCGGCAGCAGTCAGGTTAATCTTCATATCACGAGATCGCTCCATCGTGGGAATCGTCATCTTAAGGCAATAGGCCCCGGCCATCAGCGCGAGCAGCCCGACGGTCAAACCTCGTGTATGCATCGATCGCCCGAATAATTCCTGCATCGCCCACAGCGCGCAGAGTATCATCGCAGGCATCACATCAATAAAAAATCGCAGGTAGATGACCGTATTGATTTTGCTCGGTGCCCAGTAATAGAGCAGATATACTCCCGTACTCGGGATCATCCATGTCGCAAGCAGTATGCCCCAGCGACGGTTCTGCACCAGCATTTTGCCCAGCCCGAGTAGTACGAGCGGGAAAATGAGATACATCCCCAGGTTTTCAAATTGTCCCAGTGCAGTAAACCAGTTTCCCTGATAATTTGAGGTTCGATCTCCCGCCACCAGATAGCGCCAACTGAATCCTCCCTGTTCGCCGCAGTACCAATAACCGGTTCGCCATGGATAGCCGAAGCTGGCCCAGTTGATCAGCATCAGCACCAGAATTGGAATCGCATAGGCCACGACCGCTGCGGTGATATCTTTCCAGGGACGCCGGTCTTTGGTACGAGCGATGATCAGCGCCACGAGCAGTGGAATGCACCACAGCGCCTCGGTGTAGCGCATCCATGGGCAGAATCCCAGCATGACGCCGGCCGCAACTCCCCATCGCCACCCGCCCCTACGCAACCAGATGAGCAGCAGGCACATGCCGATCGTTGTGAATCCAAATGCCGCCCCATGCGAATTGGCGTCATCAGCGAATTGGAGAATCACGGGGTTGACCATCAAAAATATGACGCCGATCAGCGCAAGAAATTCATCAACCAGTTGCAGAAAGAGCACATAGGCCGCCACCATCCCGATAATCATGAGTGTGGGGTCGACCAGATAAACGGCATGGCTGCCGCCGAGAAGCCGCGCCATCGCCGCAAGCACTCCGACCCCGGGTGGGTATTTCGCGTATACAAGCCCGTCCGGGAGTTGAACCATCATCGCGCCGATGAATTGATATGGATTGTGCGGTCGGAAATAGAGCCGCCCATGTTCAACCAATTCTCGGCCCGTTGTCATATACCCATTTTGGTCCACACCCGGATGGGCAGGCACGTAAAAGGCGCTCAGCAGCAGCGTGTACGAGATTAAAAGGACGCAAAACACGACGTGGGCCGATAATCTGAGTGCAGGTTTGCTGCCGACAGTTGGTTCAAATGTGGAGGACGTCATAATACTCGATCTCAATGAACACACTTGAAGAACGACCGATATCTGAATTCGTTGCGGAATATGGGCAAATTTTGGCAAAAAGGTGCTGAGTGTCCGATTCCTGCAACTCTTCCAATTATCGTGCGTAAGGCTTGCGGAGAGAAATTAAGCGCCTGTGCGGTGCAGATGGGTGTAGATGCTGGTTGATGCTGGTTGATGCTGGTTGATGCTGGTTGATGCTGGTTATGGTAAGCCGATGGATGTTCAAAACCTGATATTTTTTTGCTGCGTCAGATCGACCGTGCGGTCGTTGGGGGCGGCAAATGTTTTTTAAGGAGTGTAGGAATGTTTAATCTACGTAAATCTCTGGTCGTGGCGGTGCTTACCGCCGCCGTCGGGGCGGGCTATGTTGTGGGCTCAATCGCCCATAGCCCCTCGTCAACCGCCCAAGCCATCACCGTCCCGGTAGCTCCCATTAACATGGCACGTCATCGTAGGGATCATCGCAGTGATCTCCGCGTGATCTATATGGCGGCCAAGCATCTTAAGAAGGCCGCTAAAATTCTGAGGCGGGGTGAAAAAGAATACGGCGGCCACCGCGAAGCCGCACTGCGTTACACGTTCGAAGCCTTAAAAGAGTGTAAAGAGGCCGTCATGGCCGCGCGGCATCGGCACGGTTGAATTCTACCCCAGTGATCTCTGCGTCCGGGGGGCGTCCGCCTCCCGGACGCTTTTTACCTCCCTTGATGACGGGCAAAGTTCCCGATCTCCACTTGAACCAGTTAGAACGTAATTTCAGCGACGACGGGATAATGATCTCCCGCGAATCGCGCCAGCGGATTGCCGATAACCTGATAAGAATGGATTCTTAAACCGGGGTAAGATTTAATAAAAATAAAATCCCGCCGCACGCTTGGCTGATAGGTCGGCCAGGTGGCTTCTCCGGTCGCTTCAGCCTCGATGCTCTGTGCGTCCACCCATCCATCAGCAGTCAACGCCGTCATCCATCCGCTGCCGTCAGTGGGGTAAGCCGCGGCTTCCGGTATTCCGAAATCACCCAAAATCATTTTCGGGTCGTCCGGATACCGGCGGGCGCATTGCATCACTGCGCCCAGCTCGCTGCTGCGACACTGGTCCGACAAAGGCTCATCGCCCAGATGCGTGCCGAAAATTCGAATAACCTTATTCCCATGCCGAATGCCTGCCTCCAACGCCCCGTGGCGATACCGTTCATCCACGGCGGAGAGATTTGCCGCCTCGACGATTTCCAGCTTACTCAGCAGCGCCACGGCTCCGCGCGGATTGCGTGGAGATTGCGCGGGAAAAATTTCCATTTTCAGTTTTCGGGCCATCGTCATCGCCTGTCCATGGTCAATGGTCTCACAGAGCAGCACGACATCCGGTCGGGCTGATTCGATCACGTGGCAGAGCGGATCGATGCGGCCGACCCCGCCGTCCAAAATGTTGTAGGTCATCACATGCAAAGGACTTAGAGGTTCGCAGAGGGAATATGGTTGCATACCGGCACACGATTTAAGCTGCTTTTGTGTCACGCTAAGATTCCGCCATTAAATCCGTACCCTTTATTGTATCGACTTCTTGTTCTTCGCGGCCTGGTATGAGGCATAGTAATTATCCCGTAATTCGCGATGCACGGCCGCTTAAAAGATTAACTCTCGTTGTTGATATTAAGTTAATCGCATACTCAACATTCACCTGCGCGGCTGGAGGCCGGCTCCCATCATTCCGAATCCGCCAGTGCCTCAAGGCGCTGCCGTCGGTCCAGGGCCAGCAGGGCGGTGATCAGATCGTCCATATCGCCGCCGATGATTTTCTCCAATGGAAAATTACGGTTCAGCCGGTGGTCGGTCAGCCGATTCTGCGGAAAACTGTAGGTACGCACGCGCTCGTTGCGTTCCCCGCTACCGATCATCTGCCTGCGGGCACTGGATCGCTGCGCCCGTCGCTGCGAGTCGTAAAATTCAAATACCCGCGATCGCAGCAGTCGCCACGCCTTGTCGCGATTTTTATGCTGACTCCGCTCCTCACGCATGCGCACCGTGATCCCCGTCGGCAGATGGGTAAGCTGCACCGCCGATTCCACCTTATTGACATTCTGTCCGCCCGGCCCGCCCGCACGGGAAACATCCTCCCGCACCTCCGCCGGATTGATCACAATATCCGATTGATCCGCCTCCGGCAGCACCGCCACGGTGGCCGCACTGGTATGCACACGCCCCTGCGTTTCCGTTTCCGGCACCCGCTGTACCCGGTGCCCGCCTCCTTCAAAACTCAGCGATTTATACGCATCACGCCCGCGGACATTCGCAATCAGTTCGCGAAATCCCCCATGTTCGCTGGCTGAAAAATCCAGTATTTCAAATGCCCACCCCCGCTGTTCCGCATAACGCCGATACATCTCGGCCAGATCGCGGGCAAAAAGTGCCGCCTCTTCGCCGCCCGTCCCGGCCCGTATTTCCAGAATGGCCGAATCGGCACCAATCTGCTCATCCGCCAGCGCCACATCAATCATCGCCTCCAACTGGGCCTGCATCTGGGCTTTGAGTGTTGCCGCCTCGCTGCGGGCCAATTCGCGAAAATCGGCATCCTGCGTCGGATCAGCGGCAAGTTGCTCCGCCTCCGCGCGTGATTGGTCCAACTTCTGATGCAGATCGTACGCCACCAACTCGCGATTCAGGCGGCCAAGCTCCCGCCCGAGTTCCGACATCTTCGCCGGGTCGGCGGCTATGCCCGCGTCTTCAAGTTGCCGCGTAATCTCGGCACGGCGCTCCGCCTTGTTCGCAAGCCGTTTCAATATCAGCTGGTGTGTCGCGTCCAAACGGGTGTCCTATAACGGCATGGAAAAAAGAAGCGTCGTGAAGCCCGGTGGGCGGGCGGTCACGACGCTGTACAAAGTTCAGATGGTTAACGCTACTTGGATTTAGAGGCTAATTTAGCATTGAAATTCGCGAATTTCTTCTGGAATCGTTCAACACGACCCGCCGTATCCACAAACTTCTGCTTTCCGGTGTAGAACGGGTGACAAACGCCGCAGATATCCACTTCAATCCGGCCCAGTGTCGAACCGGTCTCGAATGAATTTCCGCAGGCGCAGCTCGCCTTAACGAAATTGTAATTCGGATGAGTGTTTTCTTTCATGTCTTTTCCTCTGCTTCCGTAAACCGCACCGCATAAATTCGCGGCACATTCATCATAATAGCGGCGTCCGGACTCGAACCGGAGACCTTGGGCTTATGAATCCCGCGCTCTACCAACTGAGCTACGCCGCCGAATTCACGAACTGAATATTTTAGCCGAACTTATCGCCTTTCGGCAAATCCCCGGCATTTTGACCAAACACGCGGGCGCGACAATGTTTCCGGTAACCCCTGCGGGGCGCGCGACTGCGTGCGTCCACTGAATGCGATCACCGAATGCGAACCGGTGGATTTACTCCACCGGAACCCGGGCGGCTCGTCTGTTATGCCGCCGCCAGCGGCCGCCGTAAGGCCAGCTACTATACACCGCAACCAATGCCCGCGTCAAGTGCGGTGGGGTGTAAAAATTCCGGACGGATTTGATTATGGGGCCTGAACCGCATCGAAACCGCGAATCCAGACGACTCCAAAATCAAATTCTGGTGTAAAGCAATTCTCACCAACCCCGCCCGGCCCGTCGCCATGCTGTAATAACAACATCGCAACCGGC
>JAKAVA010000054.1 GCA_021827645.1 Planctomycetota bacterium | reverse complement strand
CTGCCGCTCCGGTATGGTAAACTTCCTGCCGCGATGATCCATCGATCTGCTCCTGAAAATCCAAACAACAGATCAGAATCTACACGCCACAAAAATCCCCGCCAGATGCACTTCGTCGGACGTTTACAAAAATTCCTCCCCGCGCTGTCGGGCCCAGTCAGCAAGTTCATCGTCCCCCGCGAGCAGCTCATCACGCACTTTTTGGATGCTCAAGACGCTCCCGGCTTGGTTCGCATTGACCAACCATTCCCAGAAGGCAGGGCAGAAATCCATGCCGTAATAAAGATTTTTTGCCTGAATAAATACATTCGAGTCCAGCAGGTAAGCCATCAGTCGGCGACCCCCAGTTGCCGCCCCAGTTCCCGAAAGGTCTGAACTTTCTTGACGCCCAGCATCTGAAATGCATCACGGTAAAGCGTCCGCCCCTCAAGGGTGCTGGCAACAACTGCGGCGGCGAAACGCCGACTCAGGCGAACTCCCTGGGTGCGGTAAAAATCGCCGCCGGCGGAGCGTGCGGCGGTTTTGAATTGTCGCCGTTCGCTGTCGTAACGCTCGCTGAATTGCGTGCGATTGATCCTCCCTGCGTCAAGCAGGCGGCGTAGAATCACTAACGTGCTTACCTTAAAAATTCGGCCCAACGGACTGACAGCGGAAAGCGGATCGCCAAACGCATGGAGTTCGCGGAGAAGAGCCTCCAGTGGGACGAGAAATTCCGCAGCGACACGGTTGCACCAGTTTTCCAACGGCGCATGGGGAGAAACCGCCATGTCCGCATCGGAAACCGCGGATTCTCCCAGCCAGAGATGCGCCAATTCGTGTGCAAGGGTGAACATCTGGGCGGCTTTGGCGTCGGCACCGTTGATAAAGACCAGCGGGGCAAGTTTGTCCGCCAGTGCGAAGCCTCTGAACTCACCGGGGTCGAGGCGTCGGCGATTGTTGTTTCCCACCACGCCGCTGACCATCACCAGCACTCCGGCATCCTCGGCGCGTTCCGCAAGTAGCCGCATGGCTTCACTCCAGTTCGCGCACCGTTTTTGGTCCTCGATACTAAAGCCCAGCGTTTGTCGGATTCTGGCAGCCGCAACTGTCGGGTCCTCGTGTGTGGTCAGGGACGCGATAAATTTCCGGGGTTCCTCGCCCTCTTCCTCTGCGTATTCGTGGAACCAATCCTGCCGTCGTTGGCACAGGTAGATGGTATCGAGCAGGTCGGGGCTTGCTGCCAATACACCGCGGCTTTGGGGCGTCCGAAGGTCCACGATGGGAAGTTTCTCTTCAGGTGGTTCGCTCATAAATAGAAAACCCACCGGTACGCGAGAGGCGCTGGCGAATTTCTCAAGCTGGGTGAGCGAGGGCAAATCCTTTCCGGCCAACCATTTTTCAAGGCCGGCAAATTTGCGTTTGAGTACCGAAGCCTCACCCGATCGGGTCATGGCCCATTCAAGCACCGCTGGGTTAACCGCCACTTTTGCCACGCCAAGGTCCTGCCATTTAGAATTTGGGATACTTCTCTGCCTTAGAGACCGCGGAGTTCTGTAACTCCGACACCCGCCACCATAATGAACCATTATACGATACGCGCCCGCTTGGGCGATGTGGGCCAGCAGTTCACCTACGAGCTCATGGGCAACAGCACCGCCAGCCCGACACCTGAACCGCCCACACTGCCCCTGTTTGGCGGCGGTTTGGTGGGATTGGCCCTGATTGGCACGTGGAAGCGGCGCTATCCCACACTTGTCGGCCGGCGCGGGTGAGGCCCGGCGGCGGAATACCCCCTCTTTGACCGGCCGGATAAAACCGCGGCCAGGCCCTTGCTCGCTGGCGTCCGCGTTGGCTCTGGTTGCGGCATGGAGCCTTTTTATCAATTCAAGGCGCATCGCAGGGCATTTGTAGTTTGCGTTTTGACCGGTATAATCTGGGGTTTGGCTGATGGGTTGGCTATCCATCAGCGTGTGTGGCTCGGATAGAGGTTAGACGTGCGTTTATTACACGTCAATGAGTTGGCACATGACGCAGCGTAAGGTTTTCACGCTTTGTGCTGCGTATTGGCGCCCGACACGACGGCCTGAAGGGGATCGGCGTGGCGTGCTCACCGGGGTGTGGCTGCAGGATTTTCGTTAATTGCCTTTCTGCGGGCCATGCCGTTCCGGTGTGGCCGCGTTTGAATCTCCTATTTCAGTCTGTTGTTTGAGGCGAGGCTCTGGCCGACCGCGTCCGGGCACGATTTTGGGATCATGGTGGAAAATTTCACCCTGGTCCCGACGACAAGAGCCCCGGCGACGGGTGAAATCGCAGGCCATGCCCGAGATCCGATGGATGGTATGGCCGCATTAGGATTGGATGGACTATGAATCAGGAACTGTTACGCATTATCGATTCGATCGCCCGTGATAAGAACATCGAAAAAGATTCGGTATTTATGGATATTGAAGCGGCCTTGATGTCGGCGGCGAAGAAATTTTACGGCGAAACCGATGATGTTCAGTGCGCCATCGACCGCATGAGCGGTGAGATTGAGGTACGCAAAAACGGCGTCCTGATTGAATACCGGGAATTCGGCCGCATTGCCGCCCAGACCGCCAAGCAGGTGCTCATTCAGAAACTTCGCGAAGATGAACGCGGCAGCATCATGGAGGAGTTCAGCGACCGCAAAGGACAGCTTATCACGGGTACGGTATCGGCTGCGGATGACAAAGTTCCGGTGGTAACGGTGAATCTGGGTCGGTGCGAAGGATTTTTGCCGCGAAGCGAGCAGATCCCCGGTGAAAAATATGAGGTGGGGCAAAGAGTCCGGGCGCTGGTGCTGGAAGTTCGACCCGCGGGCAGTCATGTGAAAATCGTCCTGTCGCGTTCGCATCCCGATTTCATTCGGCGGCTATTTGAAATCGAAGTGCCGGAGGTGCAGGAAAAGATCATTGAAATCAAATCGCTGGCGCGTGAAGCGGGGTATCGGACGAAGATCGCGGTTTCATCCATGGATTCCAAGGTGGACTGCATCGGAGCGTGCGTGGGCGTGCGCGGCAGCCGAATCAAGAATATTGTCGATGAACTCGGCGGTGAGCGGATCGACATCGTGCGATGGAACGAATCGTCGCAGATGTTCATCGTCAACGCCCTCAAGCCGGCGGAAATTGTCAATATTTTCCGCAGTTACGAGTTGGCGCGTGCGGTGGTGATTGTCGATGAGTCGAAACTGTCGCTGGCCATCGGCAAACGCGGACAGAATGTCCGTCTCGCCGCCAAGCTCACCGGATGGGAACTGAGCATCTGCACACCTGAGGAGCTTGAAGCGCACCGCAACGATCTGGCGGCCATCACCGGACAGCTTGATAATCTGCCGGAGCATTTTGTGGATCGGCTGCTGGAATTCGGCATTATTCAGGCGGAGGAGATTGAGGAAGTCGGCGCTGAGCCGATTGCTAAAACGCTGGATATACCGCTGGAAAAGGCCCAGAAGATGGTGGAAATCGCCCACAGCTATCTTGAGGAAAAGGCGGCCGAGCAAAAGAAACGCGCTAAAGAGCGGGCGGCGAAAGCGGCGGAAAAGTCGGATGACGATTCCGCTCAACCGCAGGAAGGGACGCCGGTTGCCGCTGATGAACCGGCTCTCGCCGAAGCAACGCCGGATGTCGCCGGCGGCGAAGGCCCGTCCGCCGAGGCTCAGGAGCAGGTATCGACCTGACGTTGCGAACTTGTGGGATAAAGACACCGCCACGGCTGGGAAGGTGGTCGCCAGTGGGTTGCGGTTTTTGAGACATCGGGAGCGATAAAACACCGGTGAGCCGCTTGTAATTTTTTGGAGTCGTCGTTGAGCACATTGAAGGTACATCAACTGGCACGCGAATTGGGGGTGGACAGCAAAACCATCATCGCCAAGTGCAAAGCCGAAGGCGTGCCGAACGTCGTAAGCCATATGAGCGTCGTCAAAGCCGGTCTTGCGAGCAGCATTCGCGAATGGTTCAGCGCCGAGACACCGAAGACGGCCGTGGAAAAAACGGCCCATGTCGACGTAGCCAAGGTGCGGCGTAAACGCACAACCAAAACGAAATCCAAATCCAAGGCATCAGACGGAGCTGACACATCGGAAGATGATTCGTCCGTAGCAGTCATGGAGCCGGAAACTCCGTCTCACACGGGCGAAGATACGGGCGCAGCGGAAGATCAAATATCGCTCCCGGCTGAGGACCTGGAAGAAAAAACATCGAAAGTTTCTGAATCGCCGACACCGGTCAAGGTTGAATCGGCGCCGGAACGCGTACCGACAACCACCGAAACACCGGCAGCGCCTCCCGCACCGCCGGCGCCAAGCGTGGAAGTAAGCCACCCACCAGCACCGGCCAAACCGGCCGCGCCAGAAATTCCGCAGAAACCCGTTAAGCCGGTTGCACCCGTCAGCCCGCGGGGTGTCCCCAATGTGGTGAATAAGCCGGTGGTGACGGCCGTGGGACCAAAAAATGTTCCTGCGCCGGCACAAATGCAGGGTCCGCGGCTGATTCGCGTGGAAGCACCTGATCCGGTGCGCCCCATCCGACCGCGGACGCGTCCCGGAGCACCCTTTACTCCCGGCATGGGACGCGATCGGGATATGATGCCCCCCCCGCCGCCCCCTTCATCGACGCACGCGCGTCATCGAAAATCCGGGTTTACGACGGCTCCACGAGTGGATGAGGAGGAATCCGAAGCCAAGCGCAAGGGAAGGCTCGGCCGACGCGGCCATGGGCATGATGTTGATGCGGGGCTGGAGCAGATTCGCGAATGGACGGAAGCTGAAATTGCTGAACGGGCCGAACGCATTGCCGCCGCCGGTCAGGGGGCGCTGCGTGAGCGCAGGCGCGAGGCAAAACAAAATCAGGAACGGCGCCAAAATGCCGCAACGCATTCCGCGCAGCGTCCTACGCATATCGAGATCACCTCACCGATTACCATCCGCCAATTATCGCAGGCGATGGGTGTGCAGGCCGGCAAATTACTCAGTAAGCTCGTTTCACAGAACATCATCGTCACCGTCAATCAGACGATTGAAGATGATGTGGCCCAACTGCTGGCCGCTGAGCACGGAATTGAACTGATCGTCAAACAGCGCGAATCGCTGATGCAGATTCTGATTCGTGAATATGCCCAGGCCAAGACGGCGGCACCAACCGAAAGCCGCGCCCCGGTCGTTACCGTACTGGGCCATGTGGACCACGGTAAAACCAGCCTGCTGGACAAGATCCGATCAGCCAATGTGGCGGCTGGCGAAGCGGGCGGTATTACGCAGCATATCGGTGCCTACACCGTCAAAATTACCGGCTCGGACGGCAAACCCAAACGCGTCACCTTTCTGGATACCCCCGGCCATCAGGCGTTTACGGCCATGCGTGCCCGCGGCGCCAATATGACCGATGTGGTGGTGCTGGTGGTGGCGGCGGACGATGGCGTGATGCCGCAGACCGTGGAATCGATCAACCATGCCAAGGCGGCGGGTGTGCCGATCGTCGTGGCGATGAACAAAATTGACAAGCCGGAAGCCCGCCCGGATCGGGTGCTCGGCCAGCTTGCGGAAAACGGGCTCAATCCGTCGGAATGGGGCGGCGATACGGAAGTGGTACGCACCAGTGCCACCACCGGTCAGGGCGTACGCGAACTGATTGAATATCTCGACTATGTCGCATCGCTGCGAGAACTCAAGGCATCCCCGACTCTGCCGGCCAGCGGTCGCGTGATCGAAGCGTTTATGGACCCCAACCGGGGGGCCGTGGCGCGGGTGCTGATTCAGGACGGCACGCTGCGTATCGGTGATGCGATGGTATGCGGTTCGACCTCGGGGCGTGTGCGGTCCATCTCGGACGACAAAGGACAGGTGATGCGGGAAGCCGGCCCGGCAACGCCGGTGGAAGTGATCGGTCTGGATGCGGCTCCGGCGGCAGGCGAGAGTTTTTACATTGTGGAGGATATCTCGCGGGCCAAGGCGATCGCCGAGGAACAGGCCGTTGCCCAGCGGGAATCGGAAATTGCCCGGCGCAGCAAGGTTACGCTGGATAATCTCTTTGAAACCATCAAGCAGGGCGAGGTGCGTGAACTCAATGTCATCCTCAAAGCGGATGTGCAGGGTTCCGTGGATGTGCTGCGAAAAGTGGTCACCGAAGAACTCTCCAAAGAAGTGCAGGTGAAACTGCTGCACGCCGCCGTCGGTGGTATTACCGAAAGTGATGTCCTGCTGGCGGAAGCGTCCGGCGCGATGATCATCGGCTTTTCGGTGGCACCGGATGAATCGGCGCGCAAGCTCGCCGAGCGGACCGGCGTGGATATCCGCCTTTACCGTATCATTTATGAAATCAGCGAGGATATCCGCAAGGCCCTTGCCGGCATGCTTTCGCCGGAGAAACAGGAGCAGGTGGTCGGCAGGGCGGAAATCCGCAAGGTGATCCGCGTCACCAAGATCGGCAGCATCGCCGGGTGCATGGTGACCGACGGGACACTGAACCGATCCAACAAATATCGCCTCATCCGCGACGGCGTGGTGGTGGTGGAGAATCTGGCGCTCGATTCACTCAAACGGTTCAAGGACGATGTGAAGGAAGTGCGCTCCGGCATGGAATGCGGATTGAAACTGGCGGGTTACGATGATTTAAAAGTCGGCGACCGTCTGGAAGCGTATAAGACCATTGACGTCGCCCGGACGCTTTAATATCCATGGAGGGCTTTCGGGCCCGTTGGCATGGGTTGGACCAGTGAATATTGGAATATTACAGGTGAATCTGAAAGTGGGTGATGCCCTGACCGCACGGGACAAACGCAAAATACTGCGTTCAGTGAAAGACCGATGGCATCATCACCATAATGTTTCGGTCGCAGAGATCGGCGATGCGGATCATCCTCAATTCGCCATGCTCGGTGTCGCCATGGTAGGAACGGACCGCCGGTTGATTGAACGGGCACTCTCCCGCATGGTGCATTCCATTGAAATGGAACGGCGGCTGGAACTGCTCGATTACCAGATTGAAATTTTGTAGGCGGCTTAACGTAGATAAGATGGATACTGCGGCGGTGCAGTGTGATGGAACAGGCGTAAATCCGGGATGAATTTCAGAAAACAGAAACTTGAATCTCAGATACGGCGCATTCTGTCCACCGCCCTGCTGCGCGATGTGGCCGATCCGCGGGTCATGGGACTGGTGAGCATCACGCACATCGACCTCACGGCCGATCTGCACGACTGCAAAGTGCATGTAAGCATTCTTTCCGATATTCCCGCCGGTACCGTGATGCAGGGCCTTCAGTCCGCCCGGCCGACGATTCAGCGGACCCTGGCCAAAAACCTTGCGACACGCAGCGTGCCGCGGCTCCATTTTGTTCTTGATGAATCGCTTAAGAAGCAGTCAGAAGTGCTGGAAATATTAAAAACGGTATCCGAGTCGTCCGCTGCTCCGGCGGATGCCGGCACGGTGCCACCGGCGCCTGTTATCCGCACCGCTGAGCCCGGTTTGTCCGGCCCGGATCTGCCCCGGACACCCATAGAGGAAATTGAATGAAGAAGAAACCCAATCTCCAAGTCGCACGCAAGAAGATGATTGATCGCTTCGTGAGCGCCGGCTCCGTTAAGCCCGGCGAAGTCACCATGCCCCTGGCCCATCTGTGTACCACCTTCTGCAATGTTGAAGAGCTTGTGAAATTGCCGCTCGGGCAGGCGCGGCTTAAAACCGCCATTCCACGCATGGTGCGGGCGTTTCTGGAATTTGATGCCGACAGCGCCCGGGCCCAGGCAGCTGAGGCGCGGCTGGCGGCGGCCATGGTCGATCTCAACGAGTTGCGGGTGACACCGGCGATTGAAGTCGCGGCGATCTTGGGCTCTCGCTATCCATTTTCCGAGCATCGGAGTTCGCTTCTGCATCGCGCCCTTCAGTCGATCTATGAACGCGAAAACCAGATGTCACTGGCCTCTCTGCAGAATATGAAAAAGGCCGAGATACGCAATTACCTCAAAACCCTGGCCGGTATGACGCCCTATGTTGAAGCGGTCGTCGGTCTGGAGTGTTTTGATGTGACCGCCTGCCCCATGGATACCAAACTGCTGCTGTGGCTGATCAGCAAGGGGCTGCTGGACGAACGCTGTACGACGCTGGAGGCGCAGCAGACTCTGGAGCGCGAAATTATCGCCAAACGAATGCACAACTTCTATCTCGGCTCGCGAAAAGAGCTGGAGGATTGGGCGCCCAAAACCTGGCCCCCCGTAGCCAAGGTACCGTCACCGGTTCTGGCGCCGCCCGCCGTTGTCGCTCCGCCGGTGGAAGCGCCGCCCGCCGCTAAACCGGCCGCTAAAGCCCGGACTCCAAAATCCAAGTCGATAACGGTGAAAAAGACGGCGGCGAAAAAATAATGAATCGGAGTCTGCCGATCTCCGGTCGGCCAGCGGCGATGAAACTCAGACGCATTGGAGGCAGCCATCATGCTTAAATCTCAGCCGAATATTCTGCGGCTTGGTATACCGAAGGGATCGCTGGAAAGCGCGACGGTCGATCTTTTCGCCCGTGCCGGCTGGCGGATTTCCATCAATGATCGAAGCTATTTTCCCACCATTGACGATCCGACCATTGAAGTCGTTTTGTTTCGCGCCCAGGAAATGTCGCGCTATGTCGAGGAAAATGTTGTCGATGTCGGCCTGACCGGATCAGACTGGATTCGTGAAAACAATTCCGATGTGCATGAAGTGGCGGAACTGGTCTACAGCAAAGCCACCAGTCGCCCCGCCAAATGGGTGCTCGCCGTGCCGCAGGAATCGGCGGTTCAGAAGCCGGAAGATCTTGCCGATGGTGTGATCGCCACCGAACTCGTGCGTGTCACCCGTCAATATTTTGAAGACCGCAAAATCCCCGTCAAGGTGGAATTCAGCTGGGGTGCGACGGAAGTCAAAGCGCGGCTGCTGGACGCCATTGTGGATATTACCGAGACAGGCTCGTCCATTCGCGCCAATAATCTGCGCATTATCGATACGCTCCTCACCAGCACCACACGCCTCATTGCCAATCATCAGGCTTGGAAGGATGCAGCCAAGCGCGAAAAAATTGAAAATCTCGCCCTGCTGCTTCAGGGAGCCATCAACGCCCGGGAAAAAGTTGGCCTCAAGCTCAACAGCCCGCGTGAAAAACTTGATGCCATCCTCCGCCTGCTGCCGTCGGAAAAATCTCCGACGGTCTCGCCGCTGGCCGACGGAAGCTGGGTGGCGGTGGAGGTGATCGTGGAGGAGCGGCTCGAGCGTGAACTGGTGCCGCAACTCAAGCGCGCCGGGGCGACGGGATTAATCAGCTATCCGCTCAACAAGGTTATTGCGTGAGGATCATGTTTTATGCCGCAGCCAAACGCATCCCGGCCGCTCGTTGAACACCTTGCACCGGTGCTTCACGGCCCGATGGTTCCCGCCGAGGCGGCGTGGGCCCGCTACGTGCTGCTGGCCATCGTCTGGTTTTTTGTTTTGGCGGTGCTCACCGGCCCCGTGGAGCGGTGGCTGCGGGCGCGTAAAACCCGTGATCTTCCGCGTTCCCGGCCGCGCTGGTAGCCGCCGGATGGATGCAGGGTGAATTGGAAAAGGCAGGAGACCCATGGCGTCAAACCATACTTTTGATATCGTCAATGAAATTGATCTTCAGGCCATGGACGAGGCGATCGTCCAGGCGCGGCGCGAAATTGCCAATCGGTACGATTTCCGCGGTACAGCAGCGGGCATCGGCGATTTTGACCGTAAGGAAAAGTTATTAACACTCACCGCTGATCATGAGCCGCAGCTTGACGCCGTCCTCGAGGTGCTCATCTCCAAAATGGTCAAGCGGGGCGTTGACCCACGCGTGCTCGATCGGCAGAAGATTGAAGCCGCCACACACAAAACGCTTCGTCAGGTAGTCAAGCTCAAAGGTGGAATCGACCGCGATACCGCCAAAAGCATCCAGCAGCAGATCAAAGATATGGGGATGAAAGTCAATGTCTCGATTCAGGGGGAAACCCTGCGGGTGGCGGGACCCAAAATTGACGATCTGCAGGCGATTATCGCGGCACTCAAGGCGCGCCCGCCGGCCGTGCCCGTGCAGTTTACCAATTTCCGCTGATGGTCCGGCGCGACGCTCTGGGGCGTAAATAATCTTCGTTCCGGCTCAGCAGCAGCGGCCGGCGCAAGCCCCCGCCGGGAAACTTTCCCGCCAGCGGCAGCCAAAACGTGGTACACGGTGTATGAAACCTCGAAACCCTAAACCACCCCTTCGAATTGAGCCGACCACCCTGTGGGAATATCCATCACAGGACTACGGCACCACACCGCACGGGGATACGGGGTTTCTCGGCGCCACGCCCGCCTGGGTTATCTGGAATCTGCTCCAGCGCTATACCCGCGCAGGTGATACCGTGCTGGACCCGATGTGCGGCAGCGGCACGACGATCGATGTTGCCGCAGAACTCGAGCGGGTACCCCTTGGTTTTGATCTTGCGCCCGCGCGGCCGGACATCCGGCAATCTGATGCCAGACACCTTCCGCTTAAGAGCGCCACCGTTGATTTTGTATTTATTGATCCGCCGTACAGCACGCATGTGATCTACTCGGACGATCGTCGGTGCATCGGCAAGCTCGATGCCGCCCCCACGGACGATCCTTCAGTGGAGAATCCGTATTACCGTGCGATGGGGGAGGTATTTTCGGAACTGGATCGCGTGCTCAAACCCCGCCGCTATCTGGCCCTGTATGTGAGTGATTCATTCAAAAAGGGGCGGCCGTTCATGCCGATCGGGTTTGAACTCTTTTCAATTCTGCGGCAGCGATTCGATCCGGTGGATATTGTGGCGGTGGTCCGTCATAATCGAAAGCTCAATCGCAACCATTGGCAGGCCGAGGCGATCAGGGGCAATTTCTTTCTCCGCGGATTTAATTATTTAATGATATTCAAGAAGACGCGCGTTCCGACTCCCCCTGCATCACGGGGCGGTTCGGGGCACCTGCCCGGGCCGAAAAAATAGCCGCGCCAAACCCACGGCCAGCGACGGCAGGGGCAGATCAGGATCCGCCAGCAGAAACACCGGTGACCACGGCAGAGGACAGAGGCGGCGGCGAAACTGCTCCAGAGAGCGGAATCGATACGCACGATTCCCCATGTTTCGGGCCAGCCAGCGCATGAATCGGAACGATCGCGGATTATCATACGGAGTTTCCAGATACCGCTCACTGAGCGCCACGAGTCCCAGTGAAAGCTGTGCCTCGGCTCGGATGACGTGATGCGAGAACAGATGGTCGATCAGCGCCTCGATGACTCCGTTGGGCGCATCAGGACGGCGAATGATATGCTCGGCCAGATATTTGCTGCCCCCGCGCACCGCAGAAAGGCACAGATACGCCTGCACGCGGCCCGTGTCATCAACCGCGGCATCAATCCGATGGAATTTTGTGATGTGGGTGGAAAGACGCGCATCGGCTGCAAATCCCATCGGCGGGGCCGGCCGCGTGGCAAGCCACGCATTCAGACAGTTGGCCATGGACGCGACATATCGGTGAGGGTCGGACGAAATGGGAATGATCCGTATACCCCGCATGCCGCGCCTGATCTGCGCCCGGAGGCCCGCCGATCGGGATTTAATATCCCGCCACGCCGCGGTGGTGAGAATCGGCTGTGATCCGATCAGCAATTGCCGGCGACCCGGGGCCAGGCGCCGCGCCTGCATCTCTTCGACCCCAAAATAGACGCTGCGCATCCGACGCTCGGCCAGACGGGCGTCAAATTCGGCGGCGGCCGACCGCAGGGAATCCGGCTCAGCCACCGGACTTCCCAATGCAAAGCCGATTCGCCCTGCCGTGCAGTAATGGACCCTGCCGCTTTCCAGCCGCGCACGGTTGAGATGGGCCATCACGGCCGGCGTTTGAATAAATTCCGATTCGCTGTCAACCGCGTATCGGCGGTCAAGATCCGAAGCGGTTGCCCCCGTTGCATATGACGAATCAGTTGAGCAGAGTTCCGCCACTTCCGGGAGCGTCGATTCGGTAAACGCGGGGGTAGGTTCCGAATTCGCGGCCATATTCTGAGATCACTCCCAACAGGTGGTCGGTCGCCATAGTTGAATTCGGCAGCAGGACGACGACCAACCGTCCATCGCCAACCTCCGTCACCCGCGCCCCGTAGGCGCTGCGTCCGGCGGCGGCATCGGTCAACCGGGCGATGATCCAATCCGCGCCCGGCGATGAGAGTCCCAATCGAAGCCGATAGCTGTGTTGCGATGCCAACAGCAATCTTCCCGCTCTCTGTGCAGTTAATATACGCGCCGGACCGGTCAGAGGTTCAGCCGAATTTGGTGCCAGCTCCTCCATCACCTGCAGAAAATTTTCGGCATATTCCCCTTCACCAATCAGGTGATCCACCGCCGCACGCATATGGTAGAGATGGTCCGGATCGATCGCATAGCCCGGCAATTCGCCATACGTGCGGACAAAATCGCGGCCGCGGATACGCCGCGCCAGCAGCGCACGGAAATAGCGATTGTAGAGCCCCGGCGAAATATTTCCCAGATACCCGCTGGTATTGGGTTGCTGCCCGAGATCGCGATACACCGTTTCAATGGCACGCAACCCCATGGCGCCGGCAAGAAGCACGCGGCGGGCCGCCTCCGGCGCATCAGTACGGCCGTCTGTGATTTCAACCGCCAGCAACTGCAAATCAGACGCAAGGGGTATCTGCCCCAGAAGTTGATGGGGTTGGCAGCGGTAACGGAGCAGATTTAATACCGATCCGCCCGGCGCACAGAAGGCTGTCAGGGCGTCAACCGTATGGGCCTGAAAGAGCCCGATCTCCCGCAGAGCAGCGGCCGCCATGGAAGCCTTGTCCAGCGGACTCGCCGGGAGACGATGGTATTCCGACAGGCATTGGGCCAGTGCGGCGGCGACGGCGGTGGCAGCCGCGGTTGATCCGCTCAGTCCGATCCCATTGCGGATACCGATCGATAAACCATTTGACCAGCGGGAATTGCCCAGATCGGCGGGCGCGACGATCCGCCGCAGCAGTGAAATCGCCAGATCAAAACCGATGGGAGGTGAACCTTCTCTCCATGCTCCGGACTGCGGCGAATCGTGGCTTTGGAGAATCTGGATCAGGTCCTGCATGGAATATTCAGTGTGACCCTCCGATTCGTGCGGCGAGGCGCAATTGAACATCCGGAAGCGGCCGTCGTGGCGCGCTGCTACAGCAGCCGTCGCCCGCAATGACAAGGTGCACTGCGCCACCACACCACCCGTATGCGCCGCCAGAGAGCCGGAGATATCAAGGCGTGCCGGCGCGCTGGCCAAAATAATATCTTCGGCTGATGTGCATCCCCCATCCCGGAGCAGGGCTTGGATCACGACCGACCTGTCATCTGCGGCGCTGAGCATCGAAACCAATATACGCGGATTGGCCCCCGGCGGCATCCGCATCGGTTTGCGGTTCGCAAATCCCCCGGATTTCGTCCCCCAATCTCGCCGGATGAACTCTGCCGGTCGGGAAGCATACAGTCGCCAGGGTGCCGGCCCCCGGAACACCGCCCAATCACCACCTTGGTTACAATGCGGTAGTTGTGAGGCCCGACTGCAAGGTGGGTCGCGGGTAATTTGATTTCTGTTCGCGGGGCGTCGGTGACTATGACCCCATTATGTTCAGCAGCAGGCAACAGAGCGGATGTCGTGCCGTACCTCTCCCCATGTTTTATAAGCGCTACGATGGCAATCAGCGCGGGCAACCAGGTGGCTGCTTTCCTCTGGCCGATTTTTTGGGCATTCGCATGCGGGGTCGTGATTGTATTGCCGATAACGATTGCCCCTCCACTGCGCCGGCGCGTGGCGCAGTTTTTCGAACGGCACCCGTCACTTGCGGCGGCTTTGATCGTCACCTTTTTCTCCCTGCTGCTGACCTACCTCCTTCTTGCCTGGGCACTCACCTACACAAAAGCACGCATATCCATGCTGATGGACGGCCAAACAAGGCTATTTTTTAATAACTTGTTATCACTGCATGGCCATTTACTGGTAGTTGCATGTGTCGGCTTGGGCGTATGGATCGCCATTCAGGCCGCAGCGGTCGCCAAAGGGGTTCGAATGGTGGCGAACCGCCGCCGGCAGTCAGCGGAGCCTCCGCCCGCCCAAGCCCTCTCCGTGCGGTGGACTGCGCACAAACCCGACAAATGGCACCTTTTTCTGACCACCACCGCCGTGGGGATTGCGGTTCTTTTCGCGCTTGCCCTCCGCCTCTATCCGGCACAGAAAGCACTCGAGCGCGACGCAGTTGCGACGCAGGCTTCAGCGATCCGCTCTGCCAAGGCCGAGAATCAACTACAAAAAAGCATTCGATACGCCGATGTGGTCTCCGCCAGCCTCGCTGCCAACGCCAGCCTTCAGGCATGGATTTCCTCCAAGGAAAAATTCGATGCGGCCCTGCAGGTGCGAAATCGCAGACTGCACCAGTTCGAGTGGGCTGTCGGTCTGCTGGTGGCGGCTTGGCTTTTCTTTCTGGTCGAATGGTTAGACTCAACATTCCGGAAGCCAACGCTTCGCCAGGCCTGAGCGCTACAATCCACATCCGGCCCTGGCAGAACCTCTCGGGCCGCGCAGAGCGTGGTCATCATGACCGCCGGCAAACGGTCGTCTATAGCCCGTGCGTCGATCCTGCCCCGCGCGCGTGCCGCCTGTGGGCCTGCATGCTGCATGCACAATGCCTCTCAAGAGGCTATAATTTCGCGTCCTACATGTTCCTCTTCGGGGGTGGTGTAACGGTAGCACAGCAGATTTTGGTTCTGCTTGTCCTGGTTCGAATCCAGGCCCCCGAGCTTATCTGGCACAGGCTTTTTTCACTACCCTTCTTCCCCGTTTCCAGCGCCAATCCGCCCAGACACTGTGCTTACCGTAAGAACCTCTACGCCGAGCCGTCGCCCCGCAGGAACCCGATCAAATGATGGTCAGCGGGCGTGTGCTTGCATGACGAGGTAGATGATGAAGATCAGGATTGTAAGACCGCCTGCCGCGCGAAGGCCGTTCAACAGCCAATATCGCCGCTCCCGCTTTAATGTTTTGAGCCGGTATTCCTCGCGCCGCGATTCCAGTTCGCGCGGGGGCTCGGGCAGAATATCAAGCCCGAGTGCCGACTCCACATCCTCGGCAAGACCCGCCGTCTTTGCCTGCAATTTTTCAACGATCGGGTTGACATAATTCCATGCAGCCCCGGCACATCGGCGCAATTCGCCCAGCTTGGTGGGATCGGCTACCGCCTGAGGCAGTATCCGTCCGATCGCCGCCTGCTCTTTCACCATCTTGATGAGTTCAGGCCGCGTGCTGAATTCACGGCAGAATTCGGTGATATCTTCCACCAGCGCCTTGGAAGTCATATGGATGGGTTCCGCCAAAACCCTTCGGATGCCCGGCGAAAAATCCCGGCAGAAGACCTCGAGCGCGTTGACGCGCTCCCTCATCTTCACCACCAGGCCCGCAACGGGTTCAACTGCGTCCACCCTGCGGGCAATGGCGGCCGCCCGTGATCGCAGCCGCGATATGTTGACGCCCGGCTTCATGGGAACGGACGAATGCAGCAGCGACATGACCAGTTCAAGCCGACGTCGCGAAAGGGCATCGAGCCGACCGATGATTTCACCCAGTTTGCTGATACGTTCTTCAATCTTCTCGGCATCACGAATCAAATGCCGACGCCAGCGCTGAATACCCCGAAGATTCGCATGCCGATGCACCCTCCGGACCATCGAGAGCAACTGCTCCACAGCATGGATGTAACCACGATTAATCGTGCGAATTCTTGTCAGATACTCAAGCTCCGGTCCGCTCTGAATATCCAACTGCTCCTGCATGGCAAGCACGGTCGTGCGTATTTCCCGCAGCTGCGCAAGCGCTACATGGACATCACCCGACCGTTTCAGAATTTCGCTCTCCAGCAGTATCCGCCGCGAAAGTCCCACACCGGTGCGAAAATAGCGTCGAACTCGCGCCTTACCCCGTCGGTTCTCGATGCGCTCCGCCGCCAGTTCTTTTGCACTGATCACGGCAACGCGCTTCCACACTTCACCCAGCCGCTGATCATAGAATTCGTGGGTGCGGCGACGACAGATGGCGCGGAAATTCGCAAGCAACCGGGTGCCGGGCGCATCGATCCGAACGGATGGAAGATGATCGATGTCACGGATATTCTCGATGCGCTCGGTCAGACAGGGATGGCTCGATAGCCAGTTCGTCTCCTCCTGATGCAGATTTTCAAAGATTTCATCCTTGTAACGGGCCAGAGATAAGGCGTTGGCGACCGCCAGCCGGACGATATCATCCGGCAACGCCCGTTCCTGAAGGGAGGTGCTGATATCCTCCATTGCCTGCTGCACGCCGATTCCCATAAAGTGTGCCGCCTCAAGCGTCCTGATCAATTCATCACGACCCGCAAGTTTCGCGGCAAGCCGATCCGCATCAAATTCCATCTGCCGCTCCATGCCGCGAATGACCCACAGACCACCCACCACCAGCAGCCAGAGCAACCCGCGCATCGACTCGACGGCGATGATGATGATCCAGCGGGCAAACATGAAATATACATTGCGAACCGATCGCAGCTTCGTGAGAAAAGCGTCCACCGCGTCCCGCTGATACAGCACGCGATAGATGAAGCGGTGGATAAGCCGGATCACACCGATAAGACGCATCGTGCTCGACTGCCGAAAGTGCCCCAACTCATGGCCCAGCAGCGCAATAAGGATTCTGACCGGAAAAACGGACAGGAGCGGAAGTCCTAAACACAGTTCCATCTTCCCGGAGATCAGGTTCGCAAGCCCCGCACTCGCATTGGCGTCGATGGTCAGACGGATCACCTCCGGCGGTTTGGTTCCGATCCGCTCGCAGAGCTTGTTGACAAAATCGTAAAGTAACGGTTCGTCATAACGACTTACCACCTGGCTGCCGCTATCGGGCACCGCACGTGGGCGCAGAATCAGCGGCTTGAGAAGAAACAGCAGAACGACGGCATCGGCAATCACACCCCAGAAAAAGAGGCTGGGCGAATGCGGAAAATTCACCACCATCACCCAAAGGCCCCAGATCAGAAACACCACCAAACCCGTCAGGAGAAGAAGCTGCACAACCAGGAAGCTCAGCGCCAGTGCGACGGCAAACTGATATTCGGTGGAAACTTTATCGAAATCGGGAAGCTCAAAATCCAACGCGGCGAGAATATCACCTCCGTTGCCACTGTGCGTCGGAGAAGAAGATGACTCTATCCGCCCCTGTGACACCCGTAACCCCCATTCATCTTTTCAGCCGACCGAAGGGAAATCACACGCCCGTCGGTTGCACGGCAGCGGACGGCCCGCGTGGCGGATGCGGATAGACCGCTCCGCCGCTTTTACCAGCCGCACCACAGGCGCCGGCCGCTCTGAGCACCGGCAGAGAGGTGAAAAGAAACGCCGACTCGATAGCGAAGCCGATTCCGCGGCATGCCATCAGCGGCTCCTTTATCCATATCCGGCCGGGGCCGGATGCATCATGCGACGGGCGCTTTGTCCCGCAGGGCCATCCGATAGGCATGTGAATAATGCGAGATCAGATTGGCCCAGTCAAAATATTCGCTCAGCCGTTCGACGCGATTACGCAGCTCGATGCGGCCGCGCCGATCCTTGATGGCATAATTAAACAATATCTCGGTCAACTGATTGGCCGCGGCATCAAAGCTGCTGCTTCGGCGATTGACGACAAAAAGCCCCTGGCCCGCCGGATCGGCGATATTCTGCAGCACATAACTGCCGAAACCCGCCAGATCGCTGGTCACCGCGGTCACCCCGCTGGCAACGCACTCCATCGGCGTGTAGCCCCAGGGCTCGTAATAGCTTGGAAAGACGCCCATATGGCAGCCCCGCACAAACTGATCGTAATCCAGCCGGATCAGCGGAGACGTGGCCGAGAGAAAATCGGGGTGAAACACCACCTTCACCGGGTCTTCGCGTCCGTTGAAAAGCCTGCAATACCGCAGTTGCTGCAAAATCGGATCGTTGGCATCATCCCACAGATCATGCGTGACGATCGATGGCTGACGCCAGTTACGCCATGCGTGCATGCTGCGTTTGAGCCGCACCATATCCTCTTCATCCATCAGTTCGGCGGAATCGGGAATTTTTCCCATGCTGACATGGTGAAAGAGCCGGTGGCCCATATGCTCGGATACACGCTTGCACGCCTCGCCGAGATCATCGAAAAGCGCCTGATTTTTCAATACATCCACATTGATACTGCGGAAGTTGGCCCGCGTGACAATAAACGCCACCACGGTGATTTTCACCCCGCTGCTGCGCAGCCAGTGATTGAGCCGGGCCAGCGATTCAATGAACAGATTGATCCCTTTGTTGCTGTATTCGTAGCGTCCGGCCGTGAAAAGATAGATGGTCCGGTCGAGGTCAAAGGTGTAAGACGGGAAAAAGTGCCCGGCGACAAATTGATGGATCGCCTCCTTATACTGCTTATGCAGATTCTGAAATTCATGCACAAATGAAAATTTATTGATGTTCAGACCGTTCGGCGTGATCACGTCCGGCCGCCGGCACAGAAGCTTCTCAGCCTCCATCGCCGTAACATCCGATACCGTGGTGAAGACATCCGCCAAAGACGCCGCCCCACGCTCAATGCAGTAGCGGGCGTAGATGTTGTAATGCCCGGCGGCATGATCGGGATTGATATCGCCGATTTTGGCATAAAAATCAGGGTTATCGGTACACAGATAGCGCCCCAGCAGCGTGGCGTGCGTGGTGAAGACCGTCGAAACCGGTAACCGCAGATATTGAATCCGCATCAGCCCCAGGCCGCTCATCCATTCATGGAAGTGCGCAATGATCGGGCGATTGTTCCCGCACACACCCGAAAGCGCCTGAAAAAACATCCCCACCAGAAATCCGAATGCAATCACATTGTCCACATCGCCGTCGGCGGGCGGGGATTCAATCCTATGGTCCGCCCAGAGCATGTGCTTAAATTCCCCCAGCCGATGGAACGCCGCGCGGAAATCCAGCAGAATCACCTGCGGCCGACCGTCAATCAGCCAGTACCCGTAATACGCCTTGACACCCGCCTGTGCCATCCGATCAATGGCATGTGCGATAATCGGTGGCGCGGCAGCAGGTTCAAATTCAATAGCAGCCGTGTCGGCATTGTAGGGGCCGATCAGGCAGTACCGCTTCTGCCACGCATTGACCATCGTTGCCGCTTTGGAGCGGATCACCGTGTAGATGCCCCCGAGCTGCCAGCAGACTTCCCACGCCAATTCAAAGAGCAGCGGGCTCTGCGATTCATCGCCACCGACATCGACCGGTGGTGGAGTCGCGGCCATCTGTTTGAGAGCATCCTGAAGATGCGCGGGCAATGGATCAAAGCTTCGAGGTTCGGGGGCAGCTTTGCCCACACTCCGCGAATGGCCCCCACGTGCACCCATCGGCGATCCGGGACTCACGCCATCGGTTGTTGGCGGCGCAAAACCGGAGGCCGTTCGTGTCGTCACCTTGCGCGTTGCCTTCCGTTTCGCCGCTTTCGGTTCGCTCGAATTTTCATCCGGGCTTTCGCCTCCGCGAGTTGACTTGTTTTTGTCTTCCGACATCGCTGCCCCCGTTTGACAATATCCACAACCCTACACTGGAGTTCGAACTCTAGTTGCCTGTGATAGTTTAACAATTCTACGACGCAGCCGCGAACCTGCGGGGCACCTCCATGGCCCAAGCGGCATGACAAGCTTTTGGGCGTATGGAATACGAACGTGGCGGCGTGGGATGGAATGGGGCTTTTTTTACCGCCGAAGCCGCCGCAGGCGGCGCCCGCAGCAGATGACGGTTGAGCAGGTGGATCACGGCCATCGCAGATGTTCGCCGATGGATTTAATCCGCCGGTGGCCACCGCAGTGGATAACCGCCAACCGCCGACCGCAGGGAAAGAAAGAGAAACCGGTTTAACCGCAGAGGTAACGGAGGTACGCGGAGGTTTGGGGGTCGGGCGTCTCGCCCGACTCTGGAAGTTCTCCGATCTCCGAGCCTCGGCGTGAGATATGGACTCATGCCTGCGGCATGACGCCATTTGCTTTTTCTCACACGAAGGATCGAAGACACGAAGATTCCGGCACCGGGCGTACCCGCCCCATCGTACCGTCTTTTCTGGGCCTTGCAGCCTTGATTTGCTATTATTTTCACCGTTGGGGACGCGGCGGCCGCAATCAGATCAGCGAAAAATGCGGCGTGAAAAGCGCAACGCCAGCGATAAGCGCCAAGCTCAGGGCGGCAGACGTTTGTGCCGCTCGCCTCAGGGCGAGGAAGCCCGAGGCCCGTCTCGGCAACACCGCCCTGCGGCGGAGGGCCTCGGCTCCGACCGCAATGCCCAGGTTAACGGCAAACGCGGTAAAAGTCGGAACGGTAACGTGCGTCCAAAAATAAGGTTGCGTCAGGCCGATGCGGTGCGGTGCGCCCCAGAGTAGCGAAAAGAGGCCCCGATTGTGCGGTAAGGAGCGCCAAACTACCAGCCCCTCTTCAATAAGCAATACGCCGTTTACAAGCAGTACGCCGAAGGCTGAGGCGGCTCCAAAGTTCCCTCGGGTTTTTTGTTCTCGGTACATAGTCCTTCCGATCTGCTCGCGGCGAGACACCAAGTCCGCGCTCATTCCGTGGCCCTCGAGTAGTGAATGGTGAGCACAAGGGTTCCAACGAGGAAAAGGAACGCCGAGAGTGACACAACGAGGCGCCAGCCCCTCCGGTCACGGCTGCCGGCGGGTGGCCAGGCCGGTACGAAAAATACCAGACCGAGGCCGCCTGCGAGGAAACACGCTATGAGCACCGGGCTGTGCTTACCAGTCAAATACCGAATAAAATAATACTCGGCCCGCCATTCCGCCGCAGGGTGCCCCGGCCAAGCCAACAGCCCCGCCGGGAAAAAGAAGACCAGGACGTAGCCCAGAAAACACGTAATCTCGACCACCGCCCAGAGGTGCCGGAAGCCCCTCCAGCCGGGCGTGCTGGCCAGCGCGCCTGGCGCGGGAGTGCCTTGGCCCGTTGCGGGCTCCACGGGGGCTTCCTCGCCCGCGTGGTGATCGCCCTTATCCGTGTGTGCGTCTGCCATATAAACCTCCACCGATCGCATCTATTCCCGATCCAAATCCGTGGTCGGCACATCCCGGTAGCGATGTGCGGGTGACGATTCCACCAAGCCGGCACCGGACGAGCCCGAACATCGTGCGGTGTCACCGGCGATCCACCGTGCCCTGTGTCACTTGCCAGCGGCATTCGAAAACAGCCGACCCGCGTCAATCCACCACCATCTGGGAGTAGGGCCCTCCACCGGGGGCACTGCTGATCGTGAGTCCCCCGGGCAATGGTGTGATATGCGTTGCGCGCAGACGAACCTGGCCGAGAACTCCCGTGGCGTGGTGCCCGCCGCTCACCCAATACTCAACCATGCTCAGCTTCATATGCCAGGCAAAAATCCCGTATTCGGCATACCCAAGCGAGTGGCGCCTGCCATCCCGGCCGATGCAAATCGCGTATTCCTTCCACTCTTCTTCGGTCGTGTTTCCGCCGGTCTGGGGCTTATCCCATGCGTTCGCCGGAAGCTCGGGGATCGTCGAGCTCCAGGGGGCCTGGTTATGGTAGTAGGGGCCTGCCCGCCATAATACTTCGGCCCGTGCAAGAGCCAGAGTCGCGCCCTGGCCCCCCACCAGCCCATGATCCCGTTATCCAGATGCCAGCCCCGAGTTGCTGTGCCCCGAAACCGCCGCACGAACTGGACGAGCATCATTTTTTTACAATGGCACTGCGCCTGGCGCGACGGCCGAAAAACTACGCTGACGTCCGTCGCCCACCCGTTCGAGCCCGGGCTTGGCGGCCCCAGAAAAACATTGAACTTGCCACCACCGGGCCGAAAGGGGGCAAACCAAGTCCCCTCCGCATCCACATTCCCCACCGGCGAGGAATCGACGTAGCCGTAAAGATTCATTCCACCGCGATAGCTGATCGGATCGCGGGTGAGCCAGCGGCCAAGGATTGGGGCGCTGCGATGGTTGCGGGTTACCGGTGCTCGGTTTTCGGCATTGCGGTGGTGGACGCGACTGTCCGTACAAATGTCGTTATCGCCACCGCACTCTTCACCGGTGCATTCGGGCAGCAGAATTTTATTTATCGCGACCATGCAACTGCCCCGGGAATCAGTACGACGAAATCTTAAGTCCCCTGGCCGCCCGAAGCAAGTTTTTACGAGGCAGTTACGCCCGGCCGGCGCACGAAAACCTGCATGTCCGGCACGTCACCGGGGTCGTCGATCACCCCGACAACTTTCTCGACGAAATCGTCGGTGCTGCAATCGAGTCGTATCATCGGCACTCCGATGGCGTCCCAGTCCAAGAACCTGAACTCGACGGCCACGACGGAGCCATTTTGAAGGATCGCATCGGCAAAGCGTCGAAATCGCCAAAGCGAGGAGCGAATCTTTTCGTAATGAGAATCGCGGTTGAGCAGATGATGTATTTCGGTGAAGAAGTCGCAACTGCTGTAGAGCGGCGCGTCCGTCGGACAGAATGGCAGTTGCTGGGGGTTGGGGACGCGGTCCTTGTTGCCGTCCGGGTCAATGCCAAGCTGCCTGTAAGCTTGGGGATCGCAAATCGCGTATCCAACCTGAACTCCGAAGCCGGCCTCCAGAGCGGCTCGTGCCACCTCGAAGGACAGGGGGACAAGCTCGGCCCTTGCGCTGAGGCGGGTGTGGACGAACCCGCAGTGGCTGATCTCGACGGCGTTCAGGTTTGTGGGCCACTCCGGCATCTCTGGTCAAGCCCCCCGCGAGGTCATTATCCTGGCCTCGACGTTGACTACGGGAATGACCAGGAACAGCGCGTTGAGAACGTCCTCGCCAAGTTCCTCGGCCCCCTTGGTGATATCCTCTGCGCCGCCCTCGATATCCTTGGCAAGGCCATCGTCGTTGGCAGGCTCGGGCAGCGCCCGTGCCTTTGACCCGGGCGTCCTGTCAACGGTTCCGGGATCGAGTCCCTGGCAATAATCCCCATTTGGTTGTCCCCGCTCGTTGAAGGTGGTGCCTTGCTCATGTGGTGTTGGCACACCACCATGGCCCTCACCAACGTAGTCCTGCCTGAGAAATCGTTGCCCATTTTCGTTGTAAAAGGCGCGGGCGGAAACTTTACCGTCGGGCCCGATCCGCTCGATGACCGAGTTGGGCTCGCTGGTATCTGGGAACCGGCCACGGGCTTCGCCGCTCGCATCCACATTCCCCACCGGTGAGGAATCGACGAATTGGTAGGTATCCGCACCGTTGATGTACTGGGCCGGGCCCTGCTCCATCCACCGGCCGAGGCTCGGGGCGCTGCGATGGTTGCGGGTTACCGGTGCTCGGGTTTCGGCATTGCCGCGGTGGACGCAACTGTCCGTACAAGCGTCGTTATCGCCACCGCACTCCTCACCGGCGCATTCGGACAACAGGATTTCACTGATCGCAACCATACGAGCCCCAGCATTTCAGTATCTGTGGAGAACAATAACGCGCGGCGCAGCCTGAATCAAACGGCGTGCGAGACGCCCGCCCCTCAATTACCTCTGCGAATGTTATTTATCTCCGCGGTAGGAATAGCCACTCACCTCATGCGCCAGCATGAACGTGCTTGCTCAACTTTCTTCTGTTCAACTTTCACCTCTCTGGCGGCCCGGCCGCCCGTCCCCTGCGGTTCAATCGGCTTCTCTCCCGGCGGTGATGGCGGCATAATGGGCGGGCCGCCGGTATCGGCAGCGTAAATCCACCGGCTCGCATTTGCCCCCACAATATGCCCGTGATATCCTTTTTCCAGCACCGATTATGCGGGGGAACCCGACATCATGATCACCCGTCGAGCATTTCATTACCGCCTTGCTGCCGCAGGTTTGGCTTTCGCCGCCTCAGATGTGCCGCTGATACGTGGCGACTCTGAAGAAGTCCACCCTCCCCACGGCTACCATCTGGTCTGGCATGATGATTTCTCGCATGACGGCCGCCCCAATCCGCACCATTGGACCTATGAGCATGGCTTTGTCCGCAACCATGAGCTGCAATGGTATCAACCGCAAAATGCATTCTGCCGCGGCGGCCGTCTGATCATTGAAGCACGTCGGCAGACGGTGCAAAATCCGAATTACCAAGCCGGCAGCCGGAAATGGCAACTGAGCCGAAAATGTGCCCATTACACCTCAGCCTCTCTGACCACCCGCGGGATGCATTCGTGGAAATATGGCATATTCGCCATGCGCGGGCGAATTGATATCCGGCAGGGTCTCTGGCCCGCATGGTGGATGCTGGGAACATCCAAGCCATGGCCGGCGTGTGGCGAAGTGGACATCATGGAATATTATCAAGGGCACATCAACGCCAATGTCGGTTGGCAGGGCCCTGCGAAATGGCGGGCGAAATGGAAAGCTAAATTTACCTATCTTTCAACACTTCACGATCCGCATTGGGCAAAGCAATTTCATTTATGGGTGATGCATTGGGAGCCGACGTTTATTCGTCTCTACCTTGACGGCCATCTTTACAATCATGTGAATCTCAGCCAAACGCTGGATCTCCGCGATGGCAATTACAACCCGTTCCATCACCCGATGTATATGATTCTCAATCTTGCGGTGGGTGGAGCTGCCGGCAATCCGGCGCATACGCATTTTCCCGGAAATTTTGAGGTCGATTACGTCCGCGTCTATCAGCGCCGCTGATAGACGCTCTCACGGTGGCACCTTTGTGGCTGCCACGCCCGGTCGCCGACTACCATGCTCCGGTTGCGACATTGCGCACAGGAACCATGACGGTATCGTAGGGAGGGGTATTGGGCAGGTTGGTCGGGCATTTTACCCTGCGGCCGGTGCCCAATACCCGTCCACCGCCCAGGCTCGGGTGATTCCGATGCGGTGAACCCCAGGTAAAAATATTATCTTGACCTTGGCCTGCGTAGGGATTGGTGTTCCACGCGACGTGATCGTCGCCGAAGCCCACGTTCTGTCCCCGACCACCATGATTGCCTGAATTGAATTCCCACTTGAATTTGGGGTGATGGAGCGGCGCCGCCGGATTGCGGTATGCCTTGCGATTCTTGCCATGTTCATGGATATCCTTCGCCGGGGCCATATCGCTCACCACCGGCACATCGGAGCCGATGTTGAATGTCCACCAGACAGCCGTCTTGTTTCCCTGCCATGGGAAGGCAATGGAGTAGCTTTCCCCTTGGCCGGGGCGGCCGAGCTTGGGAGCTTTATGGCGGCCTTCAAACAGAAGGCCGAAATTTGAAGCACAACGAAGTCCGGTCGGGATTACGAATTGGGCACTCGGTCGCGTTCCAAACGGGTCCGCCGGGCAGATGTAAGATTTTGAAAACGTGTAACCCTGCAACACCAAAATCCACATGCACGCCAGTGGTGACCCCTGATGGAGGTTCGACCGGATTCCGGGAAAAATCAGCGGATGAGCCTTCTTTTGCTGCCGGGTGAGAGGTGCCGCGACATGGTGATACATCGCGTTGATGACCTTCACGGCGAAGTTAGCATCGCGCAATGGATTACCCGGCGAATTTTCATATCGCCCATGGAATGGGGGGCCACCGTTGGGAAGCAGCCATCATTGCTATTGGCATACTTAAACATGGCTTGAACGATCCCGCGGAGGTTGGCAGCGCAAATTGCTCTTTTGTTCACCCGTCTCATCTGATTGGCCTGCGCCACGGTTATGTATCCGATCAGGATAGCGCACACGATCAGGACGATAACGTCGAGTCGCGTAAATGCGCGAAGGTAAGTCATTTTGAAAACAGTAGGTGTCGAGGAAAACGTGGATAAAGCATGACTTCGCCGCATAACATAACCCCCAGACTGGATATGCCGACGGGCCGAACTGAGACTCATACCGAATTGGGACTCATTCCGAATCAGCCCCGCGTTTAACCCGGATTATTCAAGGACCGGCGCGGGATTGCGGGGGTGGAGGTCGTAAGTGTCGTGTTTGCAGACGGTTAGTCTCCGTGGCTGGATTGAGTCTCGGCGCGCAGTCTGCAAGGGCAGCTTCCATTCGATTTTGGGTACCCATGCTCCATTTCACGCTCTCCGTCTGCCGACTTGTGTGAACCGGAAGCGAGTGGACAGAGTATTAGATTTGTAGTATTCTATCCGGCTGCGATGTTTCGCGGTTAGGAGTGCCTTATGCCTGCGCCACGTTGTCAACCACTGCTCTTCGATTTTCTCCCCTCACGGGAACTGATCGTGGAACGCTCTGCCGGCCAGATCACCTCCGACGCCGGGTTACTCCCCATTCGACAGTTCGACCAGCAGTGGGGCTATACGGAACGTATGGCCGCGTGCCTCCTGGATCCCAAACCCC
>JAKAVA010000013.1 GCA_021827645.1 Planctomycetota bacterium | reverse complement strand
CCAAAGCTCCTTTCATTCGTCGTCCATTTTTACAAAACCACGCGGATCCGCAGCCTAATTGAACAAAATCCCAACACCCCATCCCCATCTTGCCAAGCCCAAACCAAAATTTAGTATGCGATTGCCCTGGCATGAACAGCACGTCAACCCGATAATTTTTCGTTTACACGCCAGATTTCAGTATAATAATGGTGATGGGACTTGCACAGTGAGGTGATTCATGGCGGACGCTAAGATTGAAACGTATCGGCAAGGGGGAAAACTTTTGGATTCAGCCATTGCCGGGCTGAGTTTGGCGGAGCTGCGCGCCTACCCTGTGCCCAAAACGTGGAGTATCGCCGAAATTACGCTTCATCTCATGGATTCTGATCTGGTTCTTTCCGACCGGATGAAACGGATGATTGCGGAGGATAATCCCACACTGATCGGCTTTGATGAAAGCGCCTTTGCCAAAAATCTGTTCTACAATCGCCTCGATCCGCACGCGGCGGCGGATATCTTCAACCGCAACCGACTCTTCATGAGTTCCATTTTGGAACATCTGCCCGAAACGGCGTATCAGCGCGTGGGCACACACAACCAGCGAGGGAAAATCACGTTGGGTGCGATGCTGCAAACATGCATCGACCATTTGGAGCACCATATAAAATTCATTCTTCATAAGCGGCAACTTTTGGGCAAACCGATACGCCGTTAAGCGACCCATTGGATTTCTCTTTGGTCCGGCCGCCCTTTGGACGGCGCCTTTCCGCTTCACGATTCCACCAGCTTGTTACCGAGCCAATTGCCCCGTATTATTCGCGTGACGTGGCGTTTAAGGCGAGATTGGCGAAGTGACGCTCTCCAAAGAAGACCAGCATAATGACTATGAACTGATGGCCGCGCTGGCGGGCGGAGACCATGATGCGCTTTCAGTGTTGTACGATAAATATGCCGGTGTGATGCTGGCCCTTTGCCGCCGGATATTGCGCGATGCAACGGAAGCCGAGCAGCTTTTGCTGGATGTGTTTACCGAGATTTGGCAGCGTGCCGATCGATATGATGAGAGGCGCGCGACCCCGCTTACTTATCTGCTGACGCTTTGCCGAAGCCGTGCCATTGATCGGTGTCGCAGCCGCCGGAGTAAGCACGGCAAATGGGCCGTCAATGACTTTACGACCGATAACACCATGGAAAGCGTTATGGCACCCGGGCAACAACCGGCGGAAGCGGTTTCCAGCGGTGAACAGGGACATTTAGTCCGCCAAGCAATGAAGACGCTCACCGATATCCAGCGGAAAGTGCTGGAATTAGCTTATTTTGACGGGCTCAGCCAAAGTGAAATTGCCGAAGTGACCGGCATTCCACTGGGAACGGTGAAAAGCCATGTCCGAATGGCGCTCATCCAACTACGGCAAAAACTTCGTAAAGAGGATTGAAAGGTTGTAGGTAATTAGCGTGCAGTGCGATGAAGTACAGGAACTGATTTATCTCGAAGCCGCCGGGGCTGAAGACGCTGCTGCGCGCTCGGTGATCCGCGACCATCTCGCCAAAGGGTGCGTCATATGCCAAGCGGCTCTAGCAGAGGCGACTGCCGCCGCCGCCCAGCTACCGCTGAACCTGCCCCCCTGTCCCCCTTCCGAATCGGTGAAAAAGGAACTGATGCGACGGATCAAAACCGCCACTCCCCTATCGCAATCTGAACGTACATCCGCGACGCCGGAACCGAAACGAATGCCGCGAAAATTGCTCCTCTGGCCGCTGGTCATCAGCACATCGCTGGCCGCCGCTATGTTTTTGGTAGCCATTTTAAGTTTGCAGGCCAATGAAAACCTGAGCCGCGAGCATCTCAAAGATCTGACGGCACTGGCGTCACTGCAAAAGAGCTTTCTCCGCGATACGGCGCGGCTCAGCCAGCTCTCCCATCAAATGCATGATGCAGTCGCAATGGAAAAACGAAAAATATTATCGCTGGAAACGAAACTTGCGGCGGCGGAGAGTTTAAAGGCCATGATCGGTTCGCCCGCCTTGGAGATGGCATCGTTACACGGCAGTTCGCCCATGCGTACCGCATGGGGACGGGTGATGTGGAACGACAAAATGAAGATGTGGAAGCTCTGCGTGTTCAATATGCCCCACCTTCCGAATTCCAAGACTTACGAAGTGTGGATGATCACTTCCGGGGGTAAAAAGATGCCGGCAGGTCTGTTCAATACCGACTATAAAACCCAGTCGGCGTTAGTAACTCCTGCGGTGCCTCCCAATAAGCATGAAATGGCGGAGATTGCCGTTACCATCGAACCAGCCGGCGGATCGCCACAACCCACCGGCGCAATCCTGTTGGCAGGACATATCGGGTAGTGTTGACGGCGGCGTTACCAAAACCCCTGTAAAACGGCGCGGGGGTGGATACTAAATCTTATCCTCATGGCAGCGACATACTCAATCTGCATTATGCCGCATTGCCGCCAATTACCTCGTGATTCGGAACTCGTCCGTCGCGCAACTACTGCCCCTCGCCTGGTGGGGTATCAGGCGTCGCTGAATCTGGAGTTGCAGCGGGAGTGGAGTTGCCGCCGTCACTCGACGGCGTTGGTTGTAACATCGCTCGCCGCCGGGAGCGATCAATGGCAATCGCCACGATGAGTGCCATTGCGGGCGGTAGCGCTATCTTGGCCAGAAATAAGACCATATCCAAGATATACATGGGAGGGACTGGTAAGAAGATGAAAAGGTATGCCAGCGGCCATAACTGCGTCTGATTCAGAACCTCCGGGTAAAATGTTATAGCCAGTAGAAATATGAATGTGGATAGATACGCCGCAATGCCAAGGATGGCGCCGATCAAGCCAAGCACCACTCCCCGCGATCTCCACCACTTCCGCTTTCGAGCATGGTGTGCCGGCGTCCCCCGCAGCGCGAGATCAGCAACAGCCCAACCTCCGCTTTCGGTCCCGCCGATATCGGCGAGCTCCTTTGAGGCGGGCGGTGGGACGGACATTCGAATCATGCTGATCCATATACCCGCCAAAAGAACCACCGCAGCGAATATAAGCCCGGCTCCGCCTCCCCCATCACGGCTTTGGATGAGCATCAGCACAGCTACCCCCAAGGTCGTAGCGCCACAGGCGGATATCTTCAAAGGCAGTCCATCAGGCCCCATCTGCGAAAGGGGTGTTTTTAATCTTTTATGGTTGACGATCGCGGGACCGGAGAGGCACAACACTCCGGCTGGAATCTGCAGCCACGACAGACTGCCCCACGCAAACGCGGCACATCCCAGTGCGAGGACTTCCAGGGTGGCAAACATATACTTTCCCATCGATCGCGGCGAGGAGGCTCGCGTGCAGGCTTCCTCAAGGATGGGCGACAAAATGAGCGTCAAGACAAACAGCCCCATCATCGCCAGATCGGCAACGATGGATAAAAGGGAGGTTCCTGCGACCATTTTGCCCAAAAAATAGCAGATTCCCGCCACCAGGGAAAACTGCGCGGCATGGCTTCGGAAATTACTGCGAAGAACCTCATTCATCGCGATTTTTCCCCACGATGCCGGACAAGTGGTACCTGCCGACTTTGTCCATCCATCTGGTTTCGGACGGAGTTAATTTCAACGGTGAATCGCAATAATCTGAGGGGATTTCCCTGCTGATGGAAAAAAAATCCGAAGGGTGAGAGTAGAAAATGCGAACCCGGTTTCGCATGGGATCTATCGGGACGATAGCGACGAATCCGTCGGAGTATCGCACTTTGAGTGCTGCACTTGGTGATTCCAGTCCGCCAAACCATCCCGGATGTCGCGACGCAGCAAGCGCGGCTTCCAACTTACGTGCCAGAGCGGCTGGCGGCTTTACCCAGACGGTATTATAGGTATACCAAGGGCGCGGCCCCACATAGAGCGCCGTTATTCGGCCGGGATGGAGTCCCTTCGCCACCGTGAGTGTGTTCGTCCATTCGTGGTAACCAACGTCAAGAATGCCGAGAGCGATGCTGAAAATCGCCGTCGCAATCAGGAAAAGATAACGTACCCACCGCCTAAGCACTGCGGCCAAGCGACACCCCTGCTGCGATTCATCGCTCATCAAAGCGACAGGGCCAACGTTTTCGCCTTCCATGATTTCCCCCGGCGATCAGCGGTCGCCTCTGCGGCTTACGGTCGGGCGACGGTTTTGATGGTTGCGCCCGATACAAACAGCATGATCTCATGCTTAACCGGATGCTCACCCAGATACATTCCCCATCGGAAAGTGGTTTTGCTATTCTTCGGGCAGGGGAAGGCTCCACTTTCGATGAATTTACCGTTGAGGTATACCCGCCACAGATCGCCATTATCGAGCACGCGCACAAAAAAAGGCTTTCCGATCATATGACGTGCGATTATTTTGCTTCCGATGTGACTCCGGGGATCAATCCAGATATTGCCGTCCGTACTTACCCCCAGATGTACCGCCCATACCCGCTTATTGTTAAATACCTGAAAAATACATGCGCCGCTGCCCGCTTTGATAATCGTATATTCACCGGTCCATTGGTGCCAAACTCCCGGGTGCCACGGTCTTTTATAATAAGTTTCGACCCGCGCTGCCAGCGGTCGTTTGTTCCGTACGTTGGCATCCCCCCTGAAAAGCCGAAAGATCTGGACGTTGCCATCCTCCTGATACCAGCGTGACCATCGTGCAAATTCCCTCCGCGGGATAAAGGCGTTGCCGACGGTATGGAGTCCAATATCCTTCACAATCGGGCTGTTTGCGGCGATGGGGTTTTCCAGGCTCTTTAAAAGCCGAAGATTGACAACGATTTTCGAACCCTTCACACCGTGCGTGGAATTACGGTGCAGGATGAGTTGGCCACTGGCCAGTACCTGCCGCCAGGAAGGATCCGTGCCTATCTGTTTGTACAACCGGGCGACATTGACCGCACCGGCTACTGGCGCCAGGGAAAGAATTGCGATAAGGCCAAGGCCTATAAGCGTAAAGCGATTCCATCGATTCATTTGACATCCTCTGTTGTGACATCAGGCATAGTAATGCCAGGTGGCAATTTCAGGGCGCGCCTCGCCGGCTTCCACGATACGCTCAATGAGACGTTGACGCAGATGCGTGGTAATTTCCCGCATGGATCGACGATGAC
>JAKAVA010000116.1 GCA_021827645.1 Planctomycetota bacterium | reverse complement strand
GAATCCGACCCTTTATGCCGATTGTTGATCCCGGCATGGGAGATATGCAATGCCATCACATGGAAATCAGTCCACGGGAGACTCATCGGTGGGAGACCCATCGGTGGAATAAAGATGGGGGTGGGATTGCTGAAATGCCGTTGCCAAGGCACCTGCGCCAAAGCCAAATGCGGTATTTCTAACTTGGCTTTGAGGCCAGTCCATGGGAGGCTCATCGGTGGAATAAAGATGGGGGTGGGATGACTGAAATGCCTTTGCCAAGGCACCTGCGCCAAAGGCACATGCGGAATTTTTAACTGGGCTTTGGCCTTGGCGTTTGCCGGCGTGGCGAGCACGGGCGAGGAAAAGATACCGATGAGGATGAGAACTGCGACGATCATCAGGATGGCCACTGCGGAGGGGGCCCAGCGGAGCCGCCCGGCGGGCAGAGCCGGGAATCGCCAAGGCAACCGCTCAAGGAATCGCCCTGACCGTCGCAGGATTCGCAAGCTGTGATGAGTGTCGCCCACGGACAACCTCACAACATGGCGGGCTCTGTTGCCGCCTGACACCCATCGCTCATGGCATCAACGCCAATGGTCAAGCTAACGCTCAATGGCCGAGCCAACGCGGTAGAGAGTCCGAACTGTTAAACACACCCCATGACGGGACCCAGAACATGCGGAACCGTCACTATTATGGGAGTATACCACCCCAAAAAAAAAAACGCAAGCGAAAAATTGAAAAAAACCGACAATGCCAATTCTTAGCGCAACATTAACTCCCCGCCGCCGCCGTGAAGGGTGGACGGCACCAAGCGATTTACACGCCGCACACCCGATGGTGCGAGGCAAGGTAAATCGCAGCCGGGAATGCGCTGCGGCCCTTCGGGGGCTTGAATTGCGGTGTTATTTGTACACGAAAACCCCCACGCGCATCGACGCTTTCTTCGGTCCCCATTTATACGCGATCCGCAGGCCGCCGATCATCGCGTGCTTCGGTTCCCGCACGCATAGGCGGTATACCCCCGCCCGCAGAAGCTTTAACGACAGATGCGGGTCCGTCGGGGTTACGCTGAGTATGACCGCTCGGGAACCCGCGGCCTGGTCCACGTGGATATTTCGGTAGGCAACTCCATGGTGGAAGTCAGAAGCGGACAATATGACTGAGCCCGGCACGACCACAAAGGGTATGTTCGGCATCGCCCTCAATGACAACATCAGTTTCCACGGCTTGGCGGGTGCATTCGTCTGTGTACGCGCTACCCGGAAACGGAGGTGAGCCAATTCGTTGAGATAGAGCGATTGAACGGTAGCCCGGGTAAGCCTCACGACCAATTTTCCTTTGCCATGGGCTGGAATTTTTTCAAAATCAGGCCGAATTGAGTAGAGTCGCTCATCCTTGAGGCGCGGGCCGCGCCAACTCATGTCAACTGCCACGGGCAGGCTGTTCGTCAGGCTGATACTCTTTGGTCCCGGAATTTCTCCAGGGACCAGCGACCAAGACAGCTCGCTCTGGCTCAGGGTAATCGACGGCTGCAGTTTCGCCAGCACGGTGACCACGCCGAGGGTTTTTCCGGTCAACACATTGCGTAACGTGAAGCCGGTCCCCGCCTCGCCGACCGCGCCGTTGCGCGCTGCCGTGTTAAACCATACCCTCCCGGTGGTGGCTTGGTTTGGCCGCAGTGAGCTGCGCCGCAACTTCACTGCGATACATCCGCAGTCGGGAATAGCTTGAAGTTCGACCGCTACGCCGGTCTTATTCTCCAATTGGAATTTCGTCTCCACCCGCTGACCACTCAGCACGTCGCCAAAGTGGAGAACCATGACGCCAGGAAGTTTCCCCCGACCCAGCACCAAGGTTTTTGCTCCCAGCGAAGCGCCAATAAATCCGCTCGCCAGAAAGCATAATCCAAAAAGCCAAATCGGACCCAATCGACTGAATCTGGACACGGTTCTTCTCCTCTGAAACGGAACATTTCGCTTGTGCGGTCCGGCCACTCCCAAGTGCTTCAGCGACAGGCTTTCGGGCTCGCTGGCCTCAACCGGGGAAGCCACCACAATCAGGGCACTCTATTCACCCAGGCCGCTCAACCCCCCGACTCGTTGGTTCTTTTCCGGCGGTGGTACCGCACGACGGTAGTCGTCTTGGTGCCGTAGGTGAACACCAGGCTTCCTTGCGTAGCCCTGAAGACAAAATGGCCCGGATGGAATACGGGATTGATCGCGACACGCAGCACGTGCACCCAAGTTGTCGGGGCGAGCTTCCCGCGCCCCGTCCCGTCAGTCCGCTGCTCGTAAATCTCGGTAGGAATCCAAACCCCGTTAACTCGATGGAATCCCTTGGCCCATTGGTGGTAAAGCATGACCATTCTGCCGCCGGGTCGGCGCTTCCACACCCGCGTAGAATACAAACGCACTGATCTCCCCGCGCGCAAGCGTATCACGACCCTGCCCAATAGCTTGCCGCCGACGCGAGCCGTGTAGGTTCGATAGACTTGGTGGGGAAATTTGGCAGGACGGTCGCTGACAGTCAACTGACCGCCGGCTCGACGACTGAAGCGGAGCAATTCAGAGGTGTGGCTCACCGACCAGGGAGTGATCGCGGCGCGCAAATATCCGAACCCAAGCTGTTGCGCGGAGCTACCCGGTAGTCCGGCGGACGCGCCCTTAGGCCAGTATGAAACGAACCAATCGCCCCTTCGGCTCCCGCCCTTCGGAGGAACCAGCGGTGTTGCCCACCAAATTCGGGTACCATTTCTTACTGACCAGTATATCGGTGGCATTGGCGAGCGAACTTTTCCCCTGCCGGCGATCATTTCGCAGGCGAACTTCCATGGATTATCGAGATCGCTGGCAACACGGCAGGTCTCGACAGGATGCCCGCGCCAGGAATACCTGTAAACCACGCGGATAGTTGAAACTTCCCTTGACGCTTCCGACAAAAACTGCTCTTCGGGCGATTTGGGGCTCCAAATGTGCGGCCGGGGTGCGGCAGCCGACGCTTCGCCCATCGCCAAGCAAGCCGAAGATATCAGCGGAATCACCCATTGCCGGAAACGCGATCTAGTCACCATACACCACCCCTAGCGATATTAAAACCGATTTCCAAGACACAGCCATGCTCAGCCCGATTAGTTTGACCAGCCGCACGGTTGCGAGATGAACATCTGCCCGAGAAACGCGACGAATGCCGGCTGGGCCGCATAATTCGCGCAGGTGTAGGTTGTCGGTTGGAAAAGCCCGCTGTGCTTAATGCAGCCCGCGGCCAAATACACAAATTGGTACGATTTGCTGTAAGGAACCGCCTCGAAGCAGGTGGTGGTCGGAACCGGCGGATTGTCGTACGGCATATCGTACGTGCAACTGGTGACGCAAACACAAGAGGTCTGCCCGCCACCACCCGCAGTCGCCGACCCATTTGCCGACGGCACACCCACTGATATCGTAGCCGCGGGTGCGGCGCCAGTGCTGCACTGGACCTCCGACGTCTGCGTCACCCCGCCTGCCACGGTCGTCCCCGGCTCACTTCCGTTCCCTGCACAATTACACGTCTCGGCGTGAACGGCCGCCGCAAGCGCAAGTAAGGTACAGGTGCCGAGAAGCAGTGTTCGAATGGCCATGATCGGGCCTTCTGATTTACGGTTTGTGGATGTTGAGCCGTTCATTCGTTGGTTCTCCTAATTTAAATCGGCCGCCGGGGCTCGCCGAACGCCGGCGGTCCGTCGGGCCGTCCTGTTGGTCTGGCCCGTCTGCAGAGAGGGATGTTCCCGCGGCAGCAACCCCCGCAGGCACCGAGTAACACTGAATAGGCCAAGGCGGCGCGCACACGAGCGTGCGCCGGGAATGCCAATGGGATTCGAGTTGCCCCCGTAAAATCTTTTCATATCCCACCGCAGAAGCTCCGTGTAGCATTGGCCATAGTTCGCTGCGTACCACTCCAAATTGAACCTCGCCATTGCGGGCAAAATTGCTGCCAACGCCTTCGCCGCGCCCCACGGCGTATTCCGGGCGCGTGTCAACTGCCTCCATGCGGTGGGTGAGCTCCATGCCGTGGCCAGATTCGCCGCGCCCGGGCCCACCACCCAGCCGGCCTTCAGCCGATCAACGAACACCCCCACCACGATCGTGTTGAATGAGTGATTGCGGTTTAATTTAAAGTGAATTGTCGCCGGCCCCCTTGCCAGCCAATGCTTATAAACGCCATCGAAGAAGAGTGCAATCCGAGATTGCCGAGGGTTTGCATTTGCGGATTGGAGATTGCGCCCGCCATCACCGAAAATGTGCACAACGTAATCTCGCAGACGGTTGGCGCCACTGTGACCGTCGTAGTTCACGTCGTACACCCCGATCTCATAAAGGCCCGCCGGGAGCCGCAGCCGACCGACGATCCCTGGGCCCGACTGGCTCATTCGGTACATTTCGCCATGGTCATCGCATTCGGTCTCGCGCCCAAGATGAGTTTTGAGGCCCGCCTTGCCGAATCGCGGTGGCGTCCGCAAGTGCGAGTGCGGTATCTGAAGCGATCTGCGATTCGCCGAATCGAGCGAATAAATCCAATACCGTAGGCCCTCGCCAGGCACCCCTCCCGGCCCAACGGTTGCATACATCCCCACGCGGTCGCCGTTTGGACGGTGCACCCAGTTACGCCCGCGCTGGGCGGTCGTTCCCATTGCGAGAAGGATCGCCCAGTAGCGTCCGTAATGGCCGATCCAATCACCGCCCGTCCTCCAGTCGTCGCATAGCGGCAACAGCTCTCCGGTGTAGCCGGGGGCTGGTTCCGCTCCAAATATTGCTCCGAGCTGGCCGTTAAGTTCCTGCACGCTCGGCGGCCGCGCACCCGGTGGTTCCTGCGCTTTGGTTGGATTACTTTCCGCCGCTTGCGATGCTTTCCGCCACGCATCTTTACTCTGCCCCGGCAGGGTGATGATCTCAACGCCTTTGCCATAGCATCCCACCGCCATCGCGCCACCTTTCAGCGGCTGCAAGCATTGAATGTAATTGCCCACCTGCGGCCGATGGATGTGCCAACGGTTAATGATTGTTCCCCCTGCGTCGTACTGCCAGACATCCAGGCCTGACCGCCAATGACCCAGCCACAAATATCCCGCTTTGCCGCCGACGGCTGTAT
>JAKAVA010000090.1 GCA_021827645.1 Planctomycetota bacterium | reverse complement strand
GGTCCCGGCTGCGATTTTGCAAAAAATGCAGTTTGGATCGCTGCCGGTGGAATGGGTTGCTGTTTCAGGCATGGTTCGTTCACCTCGCCGGAAGTATAACCGCTGCGAATCAATCGAAAAAAGAGTGGAAATCTGGCAACGGGATCATCGGTATGAAGCAACTCTCCGCCTCGCGAGATGCCGCCGAATAAAAAAATTGAAATTTTTGCTTGACATCCGCCGGCCTCGGCGTGTAGCATGTAGGGACGGTGGCAGTGGTAGCGAGCGTTTATATACCCTGGCGTATCTGCTATTATTTTCCCTTATCCCGCTTCCCCTCCCACCTGGATCAATTTCGTACCGGTGATGTGCATCGTACACCCGCATCACAAAGGTCTCTAGCAGGTGTGCAAGGTTTCAGGTTTTTCTCAATTTTTTACTCACAGGTAGAGAGCCTGTGTGTCTGCTTCACGGCAGACGGTTGCTCGCCTCTTAATGGCGGCAACGTGAATTCGATCATTGGTTGGTGCGTCCGGCGTGCCTCCCCCGTGTTGTATGAATGCCCGCTATGTTGGCGGGCGACGGGGCCGCAGAGCGGACTCATCTGACATATTGCCCAAAGGTACCGGGGCGCGTGCATTGATGTGGCCGCGATTTTCCCCAGGCTTTCGGGCATCGTCGGCGAGGTGGTTTAACCGACAACCTGCCGACCTGTTATCCTGCTGTTATCGGCAGGCCGCGGTGCACGCAATCAATGAATTTGTGTTTACAGGAGTATCCCATGACATTGCGTCAAAAAACCCAACGCGGGTTTACGCTTATCGAGCTGCTGGTGGTGATCTCGATCATCGCCCTGCTCATTGCGATCCTGCTACCCAGCTTGGCCAAGGCCAGGGAACTGGCCAACCGGGCGGTATGTTCGGCGAACATCCGCGGCATTATCCAATCGATGGTTACGTACGCCAACAGCAACGACAGCATTTTCCCCTGCACCCCCGGGCCGAAAGGCACCAGCTATACGAACACGCCGGCAGGACCCCAAGGCTACACGTTTACCCAATCAGCCGGTTCGGTGGTGAATGATTGGTTCGACGGTGGCACAGGCGGCGGAACCCCGACCGGCACCGATTTGGGCAGCCCGACGGGATGTATGTGGCTGATGGTTTTGCAGAATTACGTCACCCCCAAGAGCTTTATCTGCCCATCGGACCCGATCGCCACAACCCCCTCGCTGCAGTATTACACCGGCGGGACAAATGCAACCGCCTACCAGCCCAACTTCGGTGTGATGTCGGGTAGCGGCGCCGCCAGCTCGGCTACGAATTCCAATGGCCAGGGCCTCAGCTACTCCATCAATTATCCGTGGCAGTTCGGTGGGACTGGCATCGAGAATGCCGGTGCATGGTGGACGGATAACATCGGCAGTGATCAGCCGGTGATGTCGGATATGGCGCCGGCGGATGACCCCGGCGCGTCGGGCAATTCGATGCGAATCACCAACACCACGCTCAGTAACACCTATGGACCGTACATCTACAATTCCGGGAATCATGCCGGTGATGGACAGAATGTCGGCTTCGGTGATGACCATGTGAGTTGGGAAACCAACCCGTATGTGGGTTCCAACAATGACAACATCTTCACCTACATCAACACGGCTACTGTCACGGGATCCCAGACGACGACCAGCGGAATTCAGGATGGTCTCCAGCTTACCAGTTCCTCAGGGAGCAGTTCTGGAGGCTCGGTCAGCTCGATCAGCACGACCGGCTGGGTACAGCAGAATACCTCGCCCTATGACACCCTGATGGTCCCGGTGCGGAACGTGCAGTCGGGTTCGTGGTAATTCCGCAGTCCGCAGCCTGATGGCTGTCGCGATTGGAATGTGAATCTCTCAAGGCCCGGGCTCAGCCGCCCGGGCCTTTTTTTGAGACGCTTTGATCGGATTGAATTGGCGTAATCAATGAAATTTTACTTGACAAATTGATGACGTTCACGTAGACTCGAGGGTGTACAGCGCGCCTTTGGCAGCAAGCGGTTTTACACATGACAGACACGTTCGCATGGTGACACTTCCGAGTCTGTCATGCTGTTCAATGATCGGGTCCATACGCGTGGGATCCGCAGTCGGCGCAGCCATGCTAAGTTGCACGCGGTCAATGAAGTGTGTTTACAGGAGTCTTTCATGAAACTGCATAAAAAGGCCCATCGGGGCTTTACGCTTATTGAGCTTCTGGTGGTGATCTCCATCATTGCTCTGCTCATTGCGATTCTGCTCCCCAGCTTGGCCAAAGCCAAGGAGCAGGCGAACAGGGCAGTGTGCGCCGCCAACATCCACGGGCTTATTCAATCGATGGTTACCTATGCCAACAGCAACGAAAACGTTTTCCCCTGCACCCCCGGCCCAAGAAGCAACAATCAATACATCAACACTCCCACGGCGCCCAGTGGTTACATTGTCACCCAATCAGCCGGTTCGGTGGTGAGTGATTGGTTTGGTTCGGGTAACTCTCCGACGATCGACGACTTGGGCAGCCCCACGGCGTGCATGTGGTTGATGGTATTGATGAATTATGCAACGCCCAAGAGCTTCATCTGTCCATCGGACCCGATCGCCACAACCCCTTCGCAGCAGTATGTGACGAGCGGATCGACTGCAGCCGCCTATCAGCCTAACTTTGGTGTGATGTCGGGCACGGTCGGCGCTGGTGCCACCACGAATACCAGCGGCCAGGGCTTGAGTTACTCCATCAATTATCCCTGGGAAATCAGCGGCGGAGGGAAGGGCAACACGGGGAATCCGGCTAATGCCGGCCCGTGGTGGACGGATAACATCGGCAGCGATCAGCCGGTGATGTCAGACATGGCGCCGGCAAATACTGCAAATCCCAAGGTCTATCCCAGTGGACGCCAAACACTCGCACAGATCGACAATAACTATGGAAGGTATGTCTACAACTCCGGTAATCATGCCGGTGATGGTCAGAATGTCGGCTTCGGTGATGACCATGTCGTGTGGGAACCCAACCCGTATGTAGGCGCAGACAACGACAATATCTTCACCTATCTGAAGGCTCCTGAGACGAAAACAGAGACGACAGATCCGCAGGAGCAGGGGTCAATTCAGCTCATATCGCCCAATTCCAAGGATGTGGTCAATTTGTCGGGGTGGGCCGGCTATCAACCCAATACCCAACCCTTTGATACCTTGATGGTTCCGGTGCGAAACGTCCAGACGGGCGAGTGGTAAATTCGCAAGCCGCGGATGGAGTGCCGCGGAGTGCCACTGTGATTTGAATGGTAAATCTCTCAAGGCCCGGGCTTCATCGCCCGGGTCTTTTTTTTTGCGTATGAGCGGGTTTACAGACAGACAATCGGCCGAGGTAGAAAAAAGCGGCCTGAAATCTCGCGATTCAAGCGCCGGAAGTGAAAAAGGGTGGATAACGGGACTCGAACCCGCGACATCGAGGACCACAACCTCGCGCTCTGCCAACTGAGCTATATCCACCGTTTAGCTGACCGACTAAGTGTATGAAACGGCGCCGCCATGTCAAATGTGGCCCCCCCGCCGCAGCACCCGGGAAAATTTTGGTTCCTTACGCCCGCCCCACCGGCGGGGCATATCGGCCGCAACAGATGCTCCGACCGATCGCCAAGGGCCAATAAATATTTAGTTCAGATTTCACCGGCGCGGTGTGCGTTTACGCCCGGCCCAGCAGTCGACCGATCATGCCGACGAGTTCGGAGAGTCGGTAACGGCGGGGAAACAGGTAACTGTCGCAGCAGATCGCCGGGGCCCGGTTTGAATGGGAATCGGCAAGTCCGTGCGAGCCGCGCACCAATACCGGATCTTGTGCAATCGCCCGGCCCGGCCGCCCCCCTTCAAAGAACAGTTCGCGCGGGTCGTAGCCCGGTTTGCGATGGATATCGACGGAAAATTGCCATGCCGGTTTTTCGCTCTCCTGTTCCCACCAGTCGTGCATCAGCCAGTGGTCGGCCGCCGCGAGAATCACGGCTCCCCCCGTCCGCGGTGTGTCAATCCCCATACGATCGAAATGCTCTTTCGTCATAATTTGTTGAATGCCGTCAAGCTCCCGCAGCACGCCCAGCGCCCCTGTCAGGGCCTCCGGCCGGGCGTAGAGAAATCCCACCTGATGATCCACCATCACGAACGCCTCGCTTGCGTCGTGATCGACGAGCAGTTTGCCGTCGGCGTCCGGCCTTGTTTTCAGCAGGCCGGCCCGTCGCAGCGCCAGATTCGGGGCAACCGCGCCGCAGACATCACTCATGGCATAGTCGCCTACAACGAGCATCTTCCCTTCACTTTTCCACACCGAGCTGATCAGCGGTTCGAGAATCGTATCAAGCTCTCGGATATCGCGGGCAATGGCCGGATCACCCGGCCCCAGCCGCTGGAGGTTGTAATCCAGGTGGGGGATGTAAACCCATTGCAGGTCGGGGGATTGAGCGTCCCACACGCGGGCCGCAGCCTTGCCGATCCACACTGATGCGGGCAGCCCCGCCATCGGTCCCCAGTAATGATGCAGGGGGAAGGGGCCCAATTCCGTCGCCAAGGATTCATAAAGATGATTCGGCCGACTCCAGCAGGAACTTACCGTTCGACCGTCGGGGGTGTGGACGGGTTTGGGGGTCAGGATGATGTCCGCGCTTTGACCGATGGATTGCTGAAAAAACAGCATGGATGTTTTGATGTTCCAATCGGCCCAGAAGCGGGGGGACTTGACCAGTTCGCTGGATTGTTCCCAGAAGCTGACTTCCCGCCGGAATTCGGGATAACTGTCGGTATCCAGCAGGGCGTGCGTCTCCGGTTCGCCGCGGGTGTAAAGACCGTTGCAGATGATCCCGTGCTGTCCCACGGTGCGGCCTGTCGTCAGGCTTGCCTGAAAAGTGGAGGTTACCGCCGGAAAGACCGACTCCAGCGACGCCTGATGCGCGATGGCCCCGAGCCGCGGGCCGAGCATCGAGAGCATTTGGGTATCCAATCCCGCAACGACAACAACACACACGCGGGGCATTGAGCATGTTCCTCCAGCAAAACCGACACACGCATCGCCAACTTCCGCGGGGGCATACCCGATTTAGCGGAATACCGATCCGCACAGGGTCAACCCCTGTGGATCGGTCGGCGGCGGAGCCATTGTACCGGGAGTATCCGGATGGGAAAGATTATCCCCAGCGGATAAGCCCCGGTTCAAGTCGCAGTTTAATATTCGGATTTTCCGGCACGATCCGCACCGTATACCCCTGCTGCCCGCAATCAGCGGCACGGATCGCGCCCACATATTGATAGACACCTTTTTCCACCGCGGCGCCCATCGCCATTCCCTGCACACCCGCCTTCTGAATGTTTCCGCTCGCGTCGAGCGGGCCGAAATAGAGTTCAACCCGCACATGTTCGGGCGGGATGTCGCCCAGAAAAGCGGTGGCGTAAATTTTCACGCTTTCACCCGCTTTCACCACGCCATCGGTGTGTTCCTGAGTGTCGCGTATCGACACCTTGCCCCAACCCTCACGCATCTTGCGCCGCCAGTCGGCCAGTGCCGACGCCCCGGCCCCATGCCCCTGGCTGAGCTGCCAGAACGCCTCATCCGCCGGAATATAGAATTTATCGGCATATTCCTGCACCATCCGGTTGGTATTGAACACCGGGCAGATGGTGCGGATGGAATTTTTCATCCGTTTGATCCAACCACGCGGCAGGCCGTCGAGACTGCGGTCGTAGTAGAGGGGAACCACTGATTTTTCAATAATATCAAAGAGCCGTCGCGATTCAATCTCGTCCTGATAATCATCGTTGCCGAAATGTTCGCCACTGCCGATGGCCCAGCCGTTTTCACCATCCGAGGCTTCACACCACCAGCCGTCGAGAATGCTCAGATTCAGCACGCCGTTGATCGCCGCCTTCATGCCGCTGGTTCCGGATGCCTCCATGGGGCGGCGCGGTGTGTTCATCCAGACATCCACCCCCTGGGTCATGTGGCGGGCGACATCGATGTTGTAGTCCTCGAGGAAGACAATGCGTCCGCGGACATCCTCCCGCTGCGAGAAGCGGTAGATTTCCTGAATAAAGTGTTTGCCGCCGTCGTCGCGGGGATGGGCCTTGCCGGCAAAGAGAAAGCTGACCTGTCGCTCCGTGTCACGCAGCAGTTTCAAAAGTCGATCCATATTGCGCAGCAGCAGCGTGGCGCGTTTGTAGGTGGCAAAGCGGCGGGCAAAACCGATCAGCAGCGTGCGGGAATTGAGCACCTCGTCAATGCGGCCGATTTCCGCCGCCCCGGCGCCGCCGCGCCTCATCTGCTCTGCGAGGCGTTGTCGAACATATCCGATCAGCCGTTCTTTGCGCCGCTCGTGAACCCGCCACAGTTCGGAATCGGGAATCTTATCCGTGCGTACCCAAACGCTGTGGTCGGCGGGACGCTCCAGCCAGTTGGCCCCGAGATATTCCTGATACAAGCGGGCGCACCCTTCTGAAATCCATGATTGGGTATGCACCCCGTTGGTAATGTGCGTGATGGGGATTTCATCCGGCGGTACTTCCGGCCAGATCGCCTGCCACATATGTCTCGATACATCGCCGTGGAGTTTGCTCACCCCGTTGCAGTGCCACGCCATCCGCAGGGCCAGCGTGGTCATGCCAAAACCTTCACCCGCGTCGCCGGGGTTGATACGTCCAAGCCCGAGCAACTCATCGAGTGAAATACCCAGTTTGGGGCAATAATTACCGAAATAACGCTCGATCATGTCGCGCGGGAAGTGATCGTTCCCCGCCGGAACCGGCGTGTGGGTGGTGAAGGCATTGCTTGCCGCGACAATCTCTCGCGCCTCGGCAAATGACAGCTTAGATTCTTCCATCAGCACCCGGCAGCGTTCCAGAGCCAGAAACGCAGAGTGCCCCTCGTTCATGTGGCAGACGGTGGGTTTAATGCCCAATGCCGTAAGCATGCGCACACCGCCGATGCCCAGAATGATCTCCTGTCGGATGCGCATTTCCTGATCGCCGCCGTAAAGCCGCGCGGTGATCTCGCGGTCCTCCGGCCGATTATCCGGCAGATTGGTATCCAAGGCGTAAATCGTGACGCGCCCGACCATGATCTTCCACGCCTGAATGTTCACGCGCGAGCCCGGCAGATCGACAAACGTGCGGACCGGCTGCTGGTCAGCCCCGACGCAAAGTTTGAGCGGCATGGAGAAGAAATTATTCTGTGGGTTAAGTTCCTGTTGCCATCCGTCCGGGTTCAGGCGTTGATGAAAGTATCCATCGCGATAAAGAAGCCCCACCCCAACCAGCGGCAGACCCAGTTCGCTGGCGCTTTTCATGTGGTCGCCGGAAAGTACGCCCAGGCCGCCGGAATAGATCGGCAGGCATTCATGCAGACCGTACTCCGCGGAGAAGTAGGCAATTTGTGTTTTGTTGCCGGGATGATTGAGGCTGAACCATGTGGGGGCCTGCATGTAATAGCGGAAATCGGTCACCACACGGTTGTAATGGGCCAGAAAGCCCTCATCCGCAGCCGCCGCCTGAAGTTTTTCCTGACTGATCTGGTTCAGCAGGGCGACGGGGTTGTGGTCGGTCCTTTCCCATAAATCCGGGTCAAGCCGATTAAAGAGACTTACGGCATCATATTTCCAGAGCGACCAGACGTTATAGGCAAGATCAGTTAATCCGGAAAGACTCTCAGGTACGGCCGGTACAACTACGAACCGGTGAACAGTGGCCATCGCAACTCCTTTTGGCGCAAACAAACATCTCCATCCGTTTACTCCTCCGGCCAAACTTATCGGCAGTATAGGGCGAATTCTTTGGCCCGTCTAAGAAGTAGCTCGGCAAATAAGCACCACTTTCCATGAGTACGAAAATTTCAATCCACTCCCAACTCGTCAGCGGAGCGTCGGCCTGCAGGCCAAAGGCTCGCACGGCCGGCGAAACCATTCGCCGCACCGCATCGTCATCGGCGGTCCGGCGAGGCAGTCGTTGACAAGGCGTCATGATCCGCCGGGCGCGAGCGGGAAGGGTGCGGTACTCTGTAAAGCCATACACCCCCGATATGAATCGGTCGGGCGTGCAGGGGTGCAATGGCGGCTTCTGAAATGGGACCGGGGTGTGAGGTGAGAATGACCGCTCCGACGTGATGCGCGTGTAAAAATTGCATCAGTTGGGGCCCGTAATCCGATGGCGGGGCAGATCGCAGGGCGAGGCAGGCGCTGATATACCTCGGCCATTTGAAGTTAACGGGTATCCAACCGGTAAACCCATTCACCATCGAAAAGCGAAAGCCGTTTTCCTCCTGCCACAACATAACCGGTAAATGGGAGACAAATGGAAGGATAAGCACCGTCTCGTTCGGCCGCAGATAATGGCGGCAGTACCCTTGCCGGAAGAATGGGGGATTGGCGTAGCGCCCGGTGCCGATGCCTGCCGGTATGTTCGGAAAAAGCGTCAGGATCACCATTGAGGAAAGGACCCATTTCCGGCGTAATGGATCCGTTCCGGCAAGCCACAGGGCAGAGGCTGCCGAGGCGGCCAGTGTCGCATAGCTGAACACTCGAAACGGGAGTGCTTTATCCATGAGGGGAAGATGCAAAACATAAAACCACGGCAGCGAGCACCAGATGGAATACCCAAGCACTTTCAATCGCGGTCCGAGGCTCAGCAAGATCGCCGTGGAAATGATGATCAGAAGCAGCAGGCCCGTTCGCGACGAGAAGGACTTTCTGAAATAGATTCCCAATAGCAGGATAAGGGGTACGCCCAGATACCCGACCTGCGACGGTATGGCGCCGGTTGCCGGAAACTGTTGCCAGAGATGCCGGGCCCATCCCGCCCCGAACCATACATACTGCGACGGCATGATCAACGACGCGAGGTCTACGGAATTGATGCTGCGACTCCATATAACCCCACGCGTGTATCCCTGCACCAGCGGAAGTAGAAACAGCGGCGTTAAAACCGCGACGGCCACGACCAGCGACAGAACCGATTCTGCGGCTGTCCGCCAAAGCGCGGGAAAGTCAACATCGCCCCGCGCCATGGTGAGGACCATCAGCAGAATCAGGCCGCCGAAGAGTACGGATATCGCAAATGCCTCGGTAAAAACGCCAAATTCAAAGCACCACAGCATCGCGAACGCGGCAACAAAGGTGATGCGTCCCATGCGGCCGCGCAGCCGTCGCACAAAAAGCCATACGCCTGCCGGCAACATGAATAGGACCGCAAGGTTCAGGTCATATTGCATTTGTGTAATTTCGTAGACAGAAAAGCCGAAAAGCCAACCGCCAAAGAGCGACGGCCAGAATGCATCACAAATCTCCAGATTCATTCCGTATGCCGCCCACGCCGACAACGCAGGCGACAACAACAGGGTAGTATTGAGGGCCACGGTCGCCCCCCAAAGTTTGGTGATGGGCCAGAGCACGATCGCCAAAGCCGGAATGCTGGTAATCCATGCGGCATTCACTCCCGTCGGTTGCCACACGGCGTGGATGTAAAACGGATTGATATGGTGAGAGATGGCGTAGGGCCACCAGGCCAGATACCATAAAAATGCGGTCGTATCGCGGTTGGCACGTCCGATCACCGCCCCGTGCCCGGCATGCAGAAGATCGGGCAGCGATAGCGCCGCCGCCAGCGCGAGGTAGATCATCCCGGCAAGGAGGCATTGCAGGAGGCGTCTCCATCTTTTGTTTTTGCACAGCCCGCCATTCCCGCATCCTTCCGCCACGAAGGGTTCCCCCATGTCATTGCTCCTCGCCGCCGAGCCGCTCAATCTGCGTCCATACCGAACTGCCGCCAGCTTCATCTCGTTGATGCCCCGCGCGCCCGCAGAGCCCCGGCGGCCAGCAGCAATGTTCCCATCTGCCACATCCCCAGCACCACCCATTGCACGATCGCGAGAACCCACTCCCCTTCATGTCTGAACGTCGCAACACGAGCGACCGACGATTCCGCAGTCCGGTGCGCAGCGTCCCGGAACAAGACCGACCACACGGCTCTGACCGCGGCCACCGTGGCAAGCAGCATAAAACAGAGGAATTGAAATCGGATCGCCCGACGGGCCTGGCGCCTGAGCCACGGCGGGCCCTTTCTCCATTGATAGTCCGCATAAAGTCCGGGAATCCAAAAGGCACACAGGCCCGAAGCGTGCACGAGGCAAGCGGTCAATCGGGTTCTCAGCGGCACGTGGACCCTCTGCGTATCAGCCATGGTAAGCCTGCGACCTCGTCAAGATTTTCCAAGCCAATTCAGTAAACCAGCACTTTTCATAAAACGCAAGTGGCTGATTCGCCGCGTATTTCCCTCCTGCGGTGGATTCTGATCGCTCCGGTCATCGGGCCGGGACCTGCGGGAACGGCCGATTGAATCGGTGGCTGGAAATTCCGGCCGGAAGCCGCCTATCATGCTCCGGAGTTTGATCTTGAAAGGAGACATCATGTCGGTTTCTGAAGGGGCGGCGGCGCCAAGCTTCACGCTGGAATCCAGTGCAGGCAAAAAAATATCCCTCAAAGATCTCAAAGGGAAAAAAGTCGTGCTTTATTTTTACCCCAAGGATGACACACCCGGCTGCACCAAAGAGGCGTGCGGTTTCCGGGACGGCATCGGCGAACTCAAAAAGCTCGGCGCCGTGGTGCTCGGCGTAAGCCCCGATGATGTCGAAAGCCACGAAAAATTCATTAAAAAATACAACCTTCCCTTCGAGCTGCTCGCCGATACTGATCATGCAGTGGCGGAAAAATACGGCGTCTGGAAGGAAAAGTCGATGTACGGGCGCAAATACATGGGGATCGAGCGAACCACCTTCATCATTGATGCTGACGGCAAAATTGCGAAAATCTTCCCCAAGGTGAAGGTGGATGCGCACAGCGAGGAAGTTGCCGCCGCCCTCAAGGCAATCTGATGATCCCCTCCGGCTCATGCGCCTTGGGAATGCGGCGCGGTGGAACTGCCGATGAACTGGGCGACCACGCACCGCGGATTGCGGGCGGCGTCCAGAATCACGCGCGGCGATTCAAACCGGCCCGTCCTCATGACCAACTCGGATACCTGCTGCGTCTGATCAAAGGCGGTCTCCATCAGCAGCCACCCGCCTGCCGCCAAATGCTCCGGTGCACGCTCGATGATGCGCCTGATAATCTGCAGCCCGTCGTCACCCCCATCCAATGCGAGCCGCGGCTCGTGCCGGGAAATTTCGGGTGCCAGTGCATCAATCAGGCCGGTGCTGATGTATGGCGGGTTGGCGGTGATCAGATCAAACGGCGCATCATCGGGCGGCAGAGCGTCAAAAAGATCCCCTTGCCTGAATACCACGCGATCGGAAAGGCCGACGTGCATGGCATTGGTTTGTGCGACCGCTATGGCGGCGTTGCTGATGTCGGTCGCCACAATTTGCGCCGTCGGGCAGTTCTTTGCAATCGCCAAAGCTGCACAACCGCTGCCGGTGCACAAATCCAGCACCCTTGGCTGCGGCGATGAACCGTTGCGCAGGGCGGTAATTGCCTGCTCGACGAGAGTTTCGGTGTCGGGGCGGGGAATCAGCACGTCGGAAGATACACAGAGTTCCATCGAATAAAACCATGCTTTGCCTGTGAGATAGGCCACCGGTTCATGGTCTTTCCGCCGTTTCACCAGCGACCGAAACATTTCAACCTGCGCCGCGGGAGGTGTCTGTTCATAACCGGTATACAGCGCCATCCGGCTGCAACCCAGGGCATGTGCGAGGAGCAGTTCTGCCGAGAGCCGCGGTTCATCCATCTCATGCCGCGAAAAATAATCCGTCGTCCACGCCAGCAGTTTGCCGACTGTCCAATTCGCAGTTTCAACCGGTGTCGTCATGGGAATCTTCTAACATGCCGGATAAAATATTGGAAGCGCCGCCCCGTTGGTCGGCCGCCGGCCCGGGCTCGGGATGAAAGGCCGCGAGGGTTCACCAAGGTTTGCGCAGCGCCGGGCATTTGGAGACGCACGTATGGTCAAGGTTCCATTTTCGGCAAGCATCGGTTTACTGCTGGTGAGAATCATGCTGGCGGTCACGTTTATTTATCATGGGGGGCAGAAGCTTTTCGGCTGGTTCGGCGGTCCTGGAATGTCCGGCTTTGAAAAATTCATCGGGATGATGCATCTGCCCCTTCTGCCGACGCCGGCTTGGGCCTATATGGCGGCCATAGCGGAGTGCATTGGCGGAATGGCCCTGCTGCCCGGGTTTTTGTCGCGGTTCTGGGCGCTGGCACTGGTGATTGACATGTTCGTTGCGATCTACGTCCGGCGCGGGGCCGGTGTGACGGGTACCGAACTGGAACAGGCACTGCTGACGCTTTCCGCCATGGTGGTGCTGGCGGGCCCGGGAATTATTTCTGTTGATGCACTGTTGTTTCGACGCCCTCTCTGGCCTAATGCCTGATCGGGTCGCCGCATAACCTCCGCCCTGATCTGCCCATGTTCAGCTCCTTGCCGCCATACGTCCGCTAACGCAATTCGTGCTTTGTCGGGCCGCGTCCTAAAAGACGGGCTCCGTAATGAGGGTCATGAAACGCTCGGCGTGGGCCGATATTCGTGGCAGGCGTGTATAATATCGTCTGCGGACGGACGCCTTGGGCAACTCTCGATCGTTGTTGGATCGCGGTGTTGAGGTGAGCGGGTGAACTGATATTTTGGCGGCACGACGGTTTGACGTGTCGGTTTGCATTCGGCCTTTTGGGCGTGGCATTTGGCGTGGCCTGATTGCCGAGTTCGTTTTACTGGCAGGTTTTTGGTCATGATTGAATCGATTGATCCATTCCCCTGGTTCCTCAACAAGGACGTGGAGATCAAGGTCAGCGGTCGCGTGGCCAACATGCACATTCGCTCTTCGGAGTGGAGTGATATCTGGCGGCCGATGCTTTCACGCATTCATGACTACATGCTTCAATTTCCAGCGCGACTCGTCATCGGCATAGCGGGACCACCCGCCGCCGGAAAAACCTATTTTGCGGCGCAACTGGAGTGGCTCGCTGCGAAGGGGTTTTTGCCCGGCGCCCGAGGGCGTGCCGTGCCCATGGACGGCTTCCACCTGCCTCTGGATATCTTGCTCAGCCGCCGAATTCGGTTTGAAGACGGCACCTCGATCAGCCTGGCGGAGTGCAAAGGTATCCCGGCAACCTTCGACGCGCAGTCCCTGCGCGAACATCTCATGCTGGCAAATGACAATTCCGCCCAACTTGATTGGCCCGACTATGATCGCACCACCCATCGGGTCGTTCCGCAGGCGATCAGAATCAAGAAGTCCGACAATCTCGTCATCGTCGAAGGAAATTACCTCTTTCTGGATGTGCCTCCGTATGAGCGGATGCCGGAATTTTTCCAACTCCGCATTTACGTAGACTGTCCCGCCCCGGCCATCATCAGCGGACTCGTGAATCGGCACATGGCCGGTGGCAAATCGCTTGAGGAAGCGAAAGACTGGGTTCGACGGGTAGATCTGCCCAATGCCCGGCTCATCGAACGTACGCGCGACGCCGCCCATCTGGTTGTGAAGCGTGATCAGGAAAGGGTGATTGCGGAATTATCGTGGCAAACGCCGAAGCTCTCATCAGACAGTGCCGTGGGAGCAGTGGTCGTAGAATCCAAGGCGTCCTGAATTCAGCCTTCCACAACATCCCCATCATCTTTTGCTGAAATGGCACCCACCCAACCCGCAATACCCTCGGACACGTCCTTGCCGATTTTATCGAGCTCCCCGTTCCATTCTGTTATCATATGCATGCTTTGGAGTGTGTATGGACTTTGTAAAAATGCAGGGCATCGGTAACGATTATGTCTATATCGATGCATTTCATCAGACGATTGATGACCCTTCAGCCTTGGCGATTCGCATGGCGGATCGGCATTTTGGTATCGGTGGCGACGGCCTGATCCTCGTCGCTCCGCCGAGCGAATCGGGGAAAAAACTCGGTGCTCATGTCCGTATGCGGATGTTCAACGCGGACGGCAGTGAATCGGAGATGTGTGGCAACGGCATCCGGTGCGTGGCCAAATTCGCCTATGACCGCGGTTTGAGCCGGTCCAATCCGATGAAAGTGGAAACACCTCGCGGTGTGCTGGCCCTGGATTTGTGGTTGGAGCGAGGCAAGGTTGCGCAGGTTTCGGTGAACATGGGGCCGCCGATATTAAAACCGTCAGAAATCCCCGTTCTGCTCACCGGCATGGATCGCGTGGTGGAACACCCCTGGCATCACGTGCTCAATCTTCGCGCCATGTCGCCCACGCATGAATGGATCGCCGCCAGCGGCCTTTCAGAACATTTCACCTGCGTTTCCATGGGCAATCCGCACGTGATGTTTTATTGCCATGATGTGGCACGCATTCCGCTCGAGGTGATCGGCCCGAAAATTGAAAAACATGAACTCTTCCCGCGACGCGTGAATGTGCATTTCGTGCAAGTTCACAATCGGCTTGAACTCACCATGCGTTCCTGGGAACGCGGATCGGGAATCACGCTGGCGTGCGGAACCGGTGCATCCGCAGTCTGCGTGGCGGGTGTGCTTACCAACCGTAATGATCGGCTGGTGCGGATCAGTTTGCCGGGGGGGCAACTGGCCCTCAAATGGAATGCGGCCGATGATTGCGTCTACATGACCGGCCCGGCCGTTGAAGTCTTCACCGGTGTCTGGCCGGACGCTGAGACAAAATAGTTCAAAGGGTGAACATCCATCGGATGCGGCCATCCCAAAGGCGAGCCGGTGGACTTATTCCACCGGTTGCCACCGCAGCGAGAGAAACCGATTTAACCGCAGGGGACGGGCGGCCGGGCCGCCAGAGAGGTGAAAGTTGAACAGAAGAAAGTTGAGCAAGCACGTTCATGCTGGCGCATGAGGTGAGTGGCTATTCCTACCGCGGAGGTAAATAACATTCGCAGAGGAAATTGGGGGGGGGCGTCTCGCTCGCCGTTTGATTCCACCTGCCCCGCGCGTTATCGTTCTCCTGAGGTATTGAAATGTTGGGGCTCGTATGGTCGCCATCGATGAAATCCTGTTGCGCGAATGCACCGGTGAGGGGTGGGGTGGCGGCACCCAGATTTGTACGGACAGCCGCGTCCACCGCCGCAATGCCGATTGGAGCACGCCGCCGGCGGGCACGCAGCCGCTGGTGAATAATCTGTATCAGGGGATGACTCTGGACGCGGTGACGGGGCTGTACTATGAACGCTTCCGGAACTACAGCCCGACGCTGGGAACGTGGACGAGCCAGGACCCGCTGGGATATATTAACGGTGCCAATACCTACCAGTTCGTCGATTCCTCGCCGGTGGGGAATGCGGACCCATTCGGGATGGCCGCAATCCCGACGACAGTGGGGGGCCTCATGGCAAGCATGGTCCCGAACGCAGGACGTTTTGGTGGAAGCTTGGCTCGCCAGTCAAGCGTAAGCTCGCTCTTGCAACTGAACTTCGTGGTCAGCAAAAGCAAGAAATGCGACTGCAAGGAGATCGAGTTTATCCAATTCGTACAGGTAGCCTGGACGCTGTTCGCATTTGGACTGGTAAGCCACGCCAGCGCGAACTGGGAGCTTGACGATAAGCCGTATTCTGGCCAGCCGGCGGATGTACCGCCGCCCTTCTACCCCTACCAAAGTCCCGGGACTCCGGGTGGCGCCTATATGACGGATAATCCGGGTGCGTCCAGCGTCCTCGGCCTGACACAGTACGTGTTATTCCAAGAGGTATTCGCTACATTCGCCGTTTGCACGAAAGGAAAAGACGCTGGCCACGCGTATGGAGAGGAGTTCTGGGGACAAACGTTCCACTTCGCATCTTGGGCGGCCCACGTGTTCACCGGCGCTGATTCGACCGTCATGCGGCAGCTGTCAGGAGCTGAGCCGCCATCCGCCTCAGGGCCGCTTTCCGCACAGATGACCCTAACTATCCCCTCCTGATTGGCTGGAGACCTGACAATGGAACGAAGAGCTCGGATTGCGTCCCTGGCAAGCTGGTCGATGTTCCTGGTAATGTTGGTATGGTTGCCATGGGCGGCCAACTCGTACTCCAAGCCCTGCGGGCCGACCCCCGTGATCCGTCAGCCAATCGGGACGCACGCACCGGCGGCGCCCGCAGTGGTTCTGCGCCTGGCCGCCGCCATCCGGCGGACACTCCCAGCCTGGGTGTGGCGGCCGTGGATACTGTGGTACGAATTGTCCGCGATTATCGTTTTAGCGCTTTGGACCGGCACGCGGAGGGTCGATCTTGGAGCGACGACACGCATTGCCTTCTGGCTAGCGGTGGTAAACCCGTTCCTTCCGCTGCTTCTTGCCGTGCTGACGCTTGGCGCATGGGGTTGAAATCGGTCTGGATACCGGGGACATCCGCCTATTAGTTTGCGCGCACCGCTCCGGCGCGTTATGATCTCAATAGTAATTCCATTTTGAGGCCGGGTTATGGTCGCAGTTAATGAAGCATCAATGGGGGATCGAAACATCGGGGCGACCGGCATTCCCACCCTCCTCGGCGCCTCCGGTGCCATCGGCTCGGGCGGGGATCAATATGTCGGCCTCGACCGCTTCGGCCGCGTCGTCGATCAGAACTGGGTCAATGCCGCAGGCACCACCGTCGATGGCTACACCTACAGCTACCTCTGATCTTGTCAACCTCACCGCGACGATTTGCCGCGGATTTTTATTTTTTTGATTTCGTCACGCGATCATGGTGTTGCCTCCGCCAAAACCTCCACAGAGGGAGAAGAGAGGGAAGCGGTGGGGGTTTGGGGGCGGGGCTTGGGCCCGGATGGCCCGCCCCCAAGGGCCTTGGCGCGAAGCGTCTCTTGCCTTTGCGCGGCAACCACCTGCAGCAGGCCGGATTCCTTGAGCATACGCTGTTCTCCGGCCGGCAGTTCCCTCAGCGGTTTGGGTTCCGCTATGCCTTCCTTTCGGCAGACCTCCTGCAATGGGGGAATCCGCTTGGACCGAATGCCGGTTCCGTAATGGGGATGCCGGCCGGAGCCTTTCTTCGTACCCGTTTTCCGGCGTTTGCCACCGCCACGGGTTCGCAGGCGAGAGAGCTTGGCCTGCACGGTCGCGGGCTGGGCGTAGCGATAAGGCTCATTGGTTTTGAGCATCAGATACGCAATGGTCACCAGCTTACGGGCTGTGGCTACCACCGCCACGTTGCGATTCTTCTTTCTGGCCAGCCTGCGGAAAAATACGCCCAGCGGTCCGGGATGTTTATCCAGGTGTTGGGCCGCTTCAATGAGCATCCACCGCGCGTGGCTGTTGCCCTGCTTGGTAATCGGGCCGTGGTAGCAGTGTTCGGCAGATTGGTGCGTCGATGGCGTCAAACCCAGATAACTGGCGGCGTGGTCTCCGTCTTTGAAGCGGCGGATATCCCCAAAAGCCGCCAGCAACGTCATGGCCACGGGATAATCCACCCCCGGCAGCGTCAGCAGCAACTTGGCCTGATCGTATTTCCAGGCGGCGGCGGTGATCTGTTGATCAAGCTTCTCGATCTCGCGTTCCAGAGAATCCAGAAGTCGTAGATCACTGTCGAGATAATCCCGCACCTGCGGATTCAGAGGAACTTCCTTCAGCCAGGCCGTGCCGATCTTTCCAAAGAGTTTTTCCACCGGTGGACTGACCAGTTCCCCGGCCAGGTGGGAATGGATACGGTTCTTGACCGCCGTGCGATCCCGCACCAGAGCGGTACGGCGGGCCACCTGTTGCCGGAGGCGGCGTGTGTCTTCGTCGGCCACCCAGACGCCCGGCAGATAATCACAGCGCAGCAATTGGGCCAGTACCTGGGCGTCCACCTTGTCGGTCTTGACACTGGCCTGGGCAATGGCTTTCGTCTTCAGCGGATTGCTGACCTTCAGCCACCCACAATGGGCGGAAAGAATGCCGCAGATCGCCCAGGTATTGCTGGTGGCCTCCAGCACGCAGGCGGCGTGGGAACCCAGGTGCGCCTGGGCGAAACGCCGAAGTTCCACCCCCGCGCAGGCGAAGGTTTCGCCGTGGATTTTGCGTCCATGGGCATCCAGCACACAGGCCACCACCGTTTTCTTGTGTACGTCCAAGCCAACAAAGCGTGTGCAACGTTTGAGCGGCTCGCCAATGCCGGGGCAACTTCCCACCGGCTCGACGGGGACCGACGAAAGCCTCGGCGGCGCATTGGGGTTTGGAACACTCATGGTATACTCCTTTCAGCAGGCATCGGATCAGGACCCGTGGCCGTTGAAGCCGTCCCGGAAAACCGGGGCGTGACTTCGTTGGTCGGCCAGACGGGCGATCGGAAAACAGGCCCGACGGCAATTACCTCTTCGAGCTCGAAGCTCAACCGGGTGGGCCGTGGGGTGGTCAGATACGACGGCGGGCTCGAAGCCCATAGGTGTACTCGACCGGCCCCGAACTGATCGGCCCTGATCCATGCCCGCTGTTTAATTACGAACACACTATGCGATTGACCGAACCCAGTTCGTCCCCTACCCAGTGGCATAAGCATAACAAGTTCCCTGCGCCAAACGGAACCCGCTTCCACAGAACCAATCAACCTGAAACATGTCATACCTGGTATGATGCCCGCGGGTACCGGATCGCGGAAAGCTATCCGCAGGGAGGCAGCGGTGTTCCCGCCGGCACGACGAATTACATCTATTACGATGCCAACTGGCAGGCGATTGAAACCCGCACCAACGGCACAGCCGCTTCCAATGTCACCTCGCAGATGGTCTGGAGTGCGGCGTACATCAATGCCGCGGTTCTGCAGGACAGCTACAGCGGCGGGGTGATTCAGCCGAATTCGCGGCTCTATTTCACGCAGGATGCGAACTGGGACACCACGGCGGTGATCGGCTATGACAGCACCACCCAAACCTGGGGCGTGGTGCAGCGGTATGTTTACAGTCCGTACGGCACGATCACGGTACTCAATGCCGATTGGAGCACACCGCCCACCGGCACGCAGCCGCTGGTGAATAATCTGTATCAGGGGATGACGCTGGATGCGGTGACGGGGCTGTATTATGAACGCAATCGCGATTACTCGCCGAGCCTCGGCCGGTGGATGGAGCAGGACCCGGCCCAATTTATTAACGGGGCGAATACGTATCAATTCGTCAACTCCTCGCCGGCGGGGAATGTGGATGCGGAGGGGCTCAACGCGCCCGGTGCGCTGCCTCATCCGCTGTATCTGACCTCGACAGACTTGGGGAGCCTTGCTGAGTCGATCGGTGAACGCCTCCAAGCAGACTCAATGAGCAACTTTTTCCCGGCCTACAAACCGGACGGCGCGGCATTCTACGTCGGCAAGGAGGTCGACTGGCGCTGGGGAAGCGGCGTGTTCAGCACCGGGCTGGCCCGCGCCGCAGTGACGACCGCAGAAAACCTGGGCAAGCTCCTTTTGGCGGATAATCCCATCGGATGGGCGGTGGGGGTACTCGGATTTAAGGGGAAAAGTGGGGTGAAACTCGGTATACGGCTGGCGAAAGCCAAGCTCGAGAATATGCTGCTCTCCGGAGATGAGATAGAGGTCTACAGGGTTTCCTGGCAGGTTAAAAAATGTAACGGTTGGAATACGGGGGGAATGTCCTTCTACTACAATTCAATCACCCGTCACTTTTGGGGCGAGATCAATGGCTCGGTGGGTCAGGTTGACGGGCAGGGACACCCAGACGGCTTGGGGACCGTGCACCCGTTTTTCTACTTCTTTGCGGGCCGCGTGGTTGCAAACTGGCACAACGTCGCCGACCATATTGCAAGCTTCGTCTATCCTGCTACGCTGGCTGAAGTTAATGCCGTGAAGGAAGGTGGGTGAACGTGCCTGCCACCAGGTGTTTCAACCTATTGCTCGCCACGCTCTCGGCGATGTTAATTGCCGCCGTTTGGGCTCTCGGCTCGTTCGCGTGCCACCTTGGAGGGTGGTTGCAATCCCACGGTTACGAGCAGCCTCGCCCGCGGGAAGTACCCCTCGGGATTTTTTATTCCCCATACATGCCGCCGGTTATTGAAGTAAAGCCGCCGCCACCAACAGGCATGGATCGGACCATAATCAGTATTGGATATTTACGCCTCCGGCTGCCGTCCGGTTGGCGGACCGTAGCCGCCAAAACCACGCCGCAGCCAGGGCCCACGGTTTGGTTCGCCAATCCCGACGGGCTGGCACTAAGCATTGACCTGCCGCGGAAGCCCCCTGGTTCGGTCGGCCGGGCTTTTTTTAAGGGGTTCGTAAACCTGTATGCGAAGCAATACGGCTCATCGGCCTCGGCGATCGTGACGGAATACCATACGGCCGCCGGGCTTTACGCGGCCATGGCTGCAGCTACACCTGCGGATCTTCAATGGACCTGGGGACCGGAACGGTGGCAAGTTGACACGCTGTTATTCATGCGATCAATGACGCTTTTGGCGGACCACATTTATCGACTGCACACCAACAGGCTTACCGCCTATATTTTCGTGGATGGTCCCCACCTTCGGCGTCCACACCGCTTGCCATCGGCAAGTACACCGCCGGGCTGGCGGCGTGCGGTCCTCGCGAGAAACGGAGCAGCTCGCTGGCATGTATGGGCGTGTCTTTTTGGCCCAGAAGGAGAGCTTGCCATGCCAAACCTCCGATTTCGTCTGCCAAAGGGGGCGCACCACCGCGCACTTGGGGCTGTCATCAAGCTTCTGGCGGCCGCCTCGTTGGGCAAAAGATGGCATACAAGCGGCCAGGCAATGTCGAGGTAAAAATAGTGAATCAGATTGATGAAAAGACCACTCCAGTTCAAGGTACAGGTGGTAGATTCCGACGACCGCTGGCGATTTCATTGCTGGGTGCCATCCTCGCACTTTTACCGGCCGCATACCTCCTTGTCTGGGAACTGCTTCCAAAAGAGGCATGGGTTGGACAACTGCCCTTGAGTTTCCCTGCTGCGCTGCTCCTGGTAGGTCTGGGCGCCGCCTGCTCGGTGGGGGCGGCTGTTTGGGGACTGTTGCGGTTAATAAATCCCGTGGGCACTAAGCTGAAGTTCTCGCAGTTCGCCGCATTTTTTCTCACCATTGCGATATCGGCCATCGGGTTCGGCCTGGGAGTCGGGTTTGTTCTTTTCGAGGCAGGATGGAGGGTTTAGGCGATGGACACAGCCGAAATCCGAGTCGCGGAGGACGCGCGTGCGGCTGGTTTGGCGGTTTGCCTGGCCCTGCTGGGGACCGCGTCCGCAATGCTGGGCGTTGCTTCAACGCTCGCCCCGCGGTTTCTGACGGCCGAAAAATCTGTCATCCCTGACCCATGGCTTGCCATGGCTGTTGGCCGTACAGGCGTCGGTGGGCTGCTAATGGCGGCGGTCGGTGCCTGGGCCTTTGCAGAGTTACTCCGTTGTGTCGGATGCACGGCGTGTCGCCCATTGCGCTGGCGGATGGCGGCGAATACCGCCAGCGTCGTGTTGCTGATCGCACTTGTGGCGGTCGCCTATGTTGGCCTTGTCTCGCATTTATGGCCCATGGCCCACCGCCAAACGCTGACCGCAGCGGGCGCCGGCTTTGCCGGTGCCGCACTGAGTTTTTATTCTTCCGCCATTATGGCCTCGCCATTGTTCTGGCGGGGGCGGCAAATCACCATAGTGGTTTCCGGCGGCGTCTGCTTTTGCATTATCGCGTGGATGTCCGCCACCATCGCTCTCGCATTTTATTCGCGCATTCTGTGAACATCCGGGGTAGGACACGGGGCGGGGTGTGACGTCAGGGGAGCGGGTTCGGACGCGCCCGTCAAAGGGCCGTCACCATTTGGTAGCTCCAAAAATTACCCGCATCGTTCGGGTGCGTTACGCTTTCGGAAAGGATTTCGTTTTGAGGCCGTGGTATGGTCGCAGTTAATGAAACATCATTAGGGGAGCGCGAAGCCGGAGCGAGCGGCATCGCCGGCTTGCGGCCTCAGTAACCCCAACCCCCGCGTTCCCCTGCGTCCCCCGCGGTGAAAATAATGGCAAATCAAGGCTGCAAGACGCACGGGAGGGTACGAAAAAGCGTAAGGAGCTAATGCAAAAATCTTAGCGCCTTTCGCCCTTAGCGTGACATAAGAGCGGACCACATCATGCCGCAGGCATGAAGCCATATCTCGCGCGGAGGCGCGGAAAGCGCGGAGACGGTTCAGTGGCGCGAGCGAACCAGATGCCGGAGCCTCTGCGAACCCCTGCGTCCCCTGCGGTGAAAAAATATCAAATCAGGGCCGCAAGGCGCACGAGAACGGCGTGATAAAGCGGGTAGGTCCAGTGCCGGAATCTTCGTGTCTTCGATCCTTCGTGTGAGGAAACAAGCAAATGACACCACGCCGCAGGCATGATTCAACAGCGCGCGCGGAGGCGCGGAAAGCGCGAAGAAATTCCAGAGTCGGGCGAGACGCCCGACCCCCATAACCTCTGCGTACCATTGCGACCCCTGCGGTGAAAAAACACTCTTTACATCATGCGCCAGCATGAAACGTGCTTGCTCAACTATCTCCTGCTCAACTCTCACCTGTTCTGGCGCCGGCCGCCCGCGGGGCGTCAGCGGTGAATTTGCCCAATTCTGAGAGCATAGATATACTACGGTGCTCGGCTGCCCTCATCGTCTAGAGGCCTAGGACACGGGCTTTTCACGCCTGTAACTGGGGTTCGAATCCCCATGAGGGCATTGGCGGATCGCTGCAACCCGACGGGAAGAGGCAGCAGGTTTATTGAACAGGAATACTTCGGAAATGGGTATCAAAGCAATCGATCTACGGCGTGGTATCGCAGTTGAATATAACAATAAGCTATACGTCGTCCACGACTTCATGAAAGTCTCCAAGGGAAACTGGCGTTCCTTCATGCAGGTGAAATTAAAAGATACTCAAACCGGCAGCATTATCGAGCAGCGGTTTCGTGTGGATGACACGCTGGAACAGGCGTTCCTTGAACAAAAGCCGATGGAATATCTTTATTCCGCCGCCGACATCCACTATTTCATGGACCTTAACGACTACGAGCAGTTGGAACTCTCGGGCGATGTGGTCGGCGACGCGGTGAAATACCTCAAGCCCAATACCCAGGTGCAGATTACCATGTACCAGGGGAAGCCCTTCTCGGTGGAACTGCCCAACACCGTTGAACTTCAGATCACCGATTGCCCGCCGAGCATCAAGGGCGCAACCGTCAGCAATGTCGGAAAAGATGCCACCCTGGAAACCGGGTTGATCATCAATGTGCCGGATTTCATTACCAACGGCACCGTGGTGCGAGTGGACACGCGGACGGGCGAATATCTGGGCCGTGTTAACGACTGATACACGCCATCGCGTTGAAGGGGATATTGCCCGGTGTGGTGCCGGTTATCGGTGGTGATCATAGCGCGGTACCGCTTGCGGCTGGCACCGGCGGCATGTGGCGGCCAAATGAAACATGGTTGTGAATGATGCCCCCCATTGATACGCCCCCATCGTCGCGCCCTCCCGGTTCCCGCACGGATACCCCGGCACGCCGTATTCCTCCACCACGCAATGTTTTGCTGCGAACTCTGCTCCTGCTCATTGAGCCGGAGGCGTGGGCGCGGGCGGCCATGTACAATTTTCGCATCACGCTCGGGCCGCTGGTGCTGGTGTCGCTGATCATGGCGAGCATCATCTCGATCAACGGGTGTCACAAGATGTACGGCCTGATCACCCAGTTTTCGCAGACCTACGACGCCCACTACGACCCGATGGTGCTCACGGCAGGTCATCTGAAGGTGATCCCCACAGCGGGTAAAAAGCCGCTCCGATACATAACCCCGCTCTTCACCCTTATTTACGGCTCAAAACCGACACCCCCTCACCCCGCATCGCACACACTACTTTCCATCAAGCTCACACCCGACGGATATTTCATTGCGGGGAGCCCATTTTTAAGCCCCACCAAACTTCAGCCCTACAAAACGTGGCACCAGATGTTCGCCCGCGTTCTGGCGCTGCCGATCAAAGGTGGAAAACTACCCCCCGTCACCATCAGCTCTCAAACATTGCTCTTGATCACACGACGATTATTTTTTTATATGGTCATCATCGGCGGAATGATTCTCGCACTGCTGGGAACCACCGGCATGCTGCTTTGGGCGGCGATCGGGATGGTGTTTGCCGCGCCGATCGTCGCACTTGTGAACCTGGAACTCCGTATGCCGCTGCGGGTGGCGTATCGGATTGCCTGTGCGGTCATGGTACCGATGACGGTGGTACGGGCTGTGCTGCTGATCTATAACGTGCTTCCTTCCGAGCCGCGCACCTTCACGCAGGAGATGCTCCCCTTTCTGGTGCCCGTCGGCGTCTCGGTCTGGGCGGCATTCATGGCCCGCAAGATGTACGGCCCAGCAAAGCCCGCCCCGCCACGCTGATAACCGCACCGCTCGGACGCTTATTCACCTTTCCATTACGGCTACCCGTCGAATCGCATCATATTTTTCGGAAATGTCGTTTGATCCGACGCTTGAATATTTGCGGCGCGTGATCTAAGGTCTGCGGCAGTGCTGTCATGGCTGCTGAGGAGTCCGTCGATGTCTGATCTGAATATTCAATGCCCCAAATGCGGGGCGGAGATCAAGCTCACCGAATCATTGGCCCAACCGCTGGTCCAGAAAATGCGGGAGGATTTTCAAAGGCAGCTTGAATTGAAGGACCGTGAGGCGGCCAACCGATTGGAAGCCGCCAATGCCAAGATAGCCGAGCGCGAGGCCTTGCTGCGAACCCAGCGAGAAAAATTGGAGGCGGAAAAGGCGTCCATGGATGAGCAGGTGCGGCGGCTGGCGGAAGAACAGCGAAAAGCCATTGCCGAGGAAGAAGCACGCCGGGCCCAGGCTCGTGCCGCCGGGGAAATGGAAGCCAAAAACCGGGAACTGCGCGACGCGCAGGAATTATTAAAACTACGTGACGCCAAACTTGCCGAGGCACAGAAGGCCCAGATCGAATTCCTTCAGAAGCAGCGCCAGCTTGAGGATGATCGGCGTGAAATGGAACTCAACATTGAAAAGCGGCTCCAGGCGGCATTGGGACAGGAACGGGAAAAGGCGCAGCGAGATGTAGAGGACAAATTTCGCCTGCTGATGGCGGAACGGGAAGAGCAGCTTAAATCGATGCAGAAAAAGATCGATGAGCTTAAGCAAAAGGCGGAGCAGGGCTCCCAGCAGTTGCAGGGAGAGGTGCAGGAACTGGAGCTTGAATCCGGCCTGCGCCAGCAGTTTCCGCATGATGTTGTTGAGCCGGTGCCCAAGGGGGAATTCGGCGGCGATGTGATTCAATACGTGGTAAGCCCGCAAGGGCAGCGGTGCGGCGCGATCCTGTGGGAAGCCAAACGCACCAAGAATTGGAGTGACTTATGGCTTGCGAAGCTGCGCAGCGACATGCGCGAGGCCAAAGCTCAATACTCCGTCCTCATGTCGCACGCCCTGCCCAAGGAAGTTGAAACATTCGCACTCATTGACGGCGTATGGGTGACGAACTCCATCTGTGCCCTGCCGCTGGCGGCGGCGCTGCGGGCGGCCCTGATGGAAACCCATTCGGCCCGTCTTGCCGGCGAAGGACAGCAGGGAAAGATGGCCGTGGTGTATCAATATCTGACGGGGCCGGAATTTCGGCAGCGAGTGGAGGCGATGGTTGAGGCATTCCAAGCACTGCAACAGGATCTGCAGGACGAAAAAAAGGCGATGCAGAAAATCTGGGCCAGACGCGAAAAACAGCTTGATATGGCCAGTGGGGCCATTGCCGGTATGTACGGCGATCTGCAGGGGATTGCGGGGCGGCAACTCAAGGAAATCAGCGGATTGGATATTAAATCACTCGGAGCCGGTGAATAAGCGCTGCCGCGATATTATTTTACCGCAGAGGGCGGGCGGCCACGCCGCCAGAGAGGTGAAAGTTGAGCAGGCAGGCTTCATGCTGGCGCGTGATGTAAAGAGTTTTTTTTACCGCAGAGGACTCAGAGGTACGCAGAGGTTGCGGCAGAGATTTTGTTGGCTCTATAGTCCCGTCTCCGCGATTTTCACACCTCCGCGCGAGATATGGACTCATGCCTGCGGCATGATGTAATCTGCCTTTTCTAATCACACGAAGAAAGGAAGACACAAAGGTTTCGGCAGTGAATTCATTCGCTTTATCGTACCGCCTTGGTGTGCTTCGGGCCTTAGTGTGAGGCACGTTCTGGCGGCGCAGCCGCCGGTCCTCTGCGTCCCCTGAGGTTAATAACTTTTTAACCGCAGAGGTAACGGAGGTTCGCAGAGGTTCAGGCACAAACCGACACGCTTGATCGCGCCGCCTCTCCGATCTCCACGCCTCCGCGCGAGATATGGACTCATGCCTGCGGCATGATGTAATCTGCCTTTTCTAATCACACGAAGAAAGGAAGACACAAAGGTTTCGGCAGTGAATTCAGTCGCTTTATCGTACCGTCTTGGTGTGCTTCGGGCCTTTGTGTGAGGCAAGTTCTGGCGGCGCAGCCGCCCGTCCTCGGCCTTCCCCTGCGTCCCCTGCGGTTAATAACTTTTTTACCGCAGAGGTAACGGAGGTTCGCAGAGGTTTGGGGGTCGGGCGTCTCGCCCGACTGTGAAAATTCTCCGCGTTCTCGGGGCCTCCACGCAAGATATTGAATCATGCTGGCGCGTGATGTAAAGAGTTTTTTTCACCGCAGGGGTCGCAATGGTTCGCAGAGGTTCAGGCGCAAGCCGACACGCTTTATCGCGCCGGCTCTGTGCGTCTTGCCGCCATTGCCGCCGCAGCGGCCGGTAATGGCTACGGGGCACCCTTTGGAGCGCCCGGCACTCAGCCAATCTCGTCAATGGCCTTAGGCAACCTAACGTCGCCCCCTATTGATTTACGGGCCTCCTGCGCGCGGGGCGATTTAAGGCTGTTAAAGAGTGGCTCCAAAAAAATACGGAAGAACGTCTCGGCTTTTGCGGCGAGGCCATCGTCCGTCGGCATAAGCAGCAGGCGGCAATCACCGGCATGTGCTAACCCGGATTATTCAAGGACCGGCGCGGGATTGCGGGGGTGGAGGTCGTAAGTGTCGTGTTTGCAGACGGTTAGTCTCCGTGGCTGGATTGAGTCTCGGCGCGCAGTCTGCAAGGGCAGCTTCCATTCGATTTTGGGTACCCATGCTCCATTTCACGCTCTCCGTCTGCCGACTTGTGTGAACCGGAAGCGAGTGGACAGAGTATTAGATTTGTAGTATTCTATCCGGCTGCGATGTTTCGCGGTTAGGAGTGCCTTATGCCTGCGCCACGTTGTCAACCACTGCTCTTCGATTTTCTCCCCTCACGGGAACTGATCGTGGAACGCTCTGCCGGCCAGATCACCTCCGACGCCGGGTTACTCCCCATTCGACAGTTCGACCAGCAGTGGGGCTATACGGAACGTATGGCCGCGTGCCTCCTGGATCCCAAACCCC
>JAKAVA010000023.1 GCA_021827645.1 Planctomycetota bacterium | reverse complement strand
CCCTGGTGGCACTTCTATCAGCTGGTCGCCGAACGTTCCAACATCTTTCGCTCCACCGCCTGAATCCATCACAACCCGATCGGCCAATGGGGGTAAGGGGGCCTTCTGCCCACAACCGTAAAAAACCTGCAGCCATGCCACCGATGTATATACAACCATGCATATCTCAGCACTGCCGCGATGACCGTGAATAATCCGGGCTAGCCGTATTTGAGAATCCGAAACCCGTGGGAGTGCTAAAGGAAATCGTGAGAGCCGGCGCTCTCTCAGACTCAATAGTGTTGGACTTTTTCGCAGGATCGGCATCGATGGCAAATGCAGTGATGGCGATGAACGCGGAAGATGGCGGCATCCGTCGCCACATTTCGGTTCAATTGCCAGAGCCCTGCGTGCAGAACAGCGAAGCATTTAAAGCGGGGTTTATGACGATTGCCGAAATCGCCAAGGAGCGGATACGTCGCTCAGGCAAAACGACAAAGGAGTCCGCAGGCCTTCACGTTGGCGGCCTAGATATTGGATTCAGGGTCTTGAAGGTGGACACCTCAAATATGAAAGACGTGTACTACGAGCCCGACGCCGTGACGCAAGCTAATCTTGCGGGATTCGTTGACAACGTTAAAGAAGACCGCACGGATGAAGACTTGCTGTTTCAGGTATTGCTCGATTGGGGTGTGGACCTCACGCTTCCCATCAAGTCAGAGAAAATCGGCGGAAAGGCGGTTTATTTTGTGGACACCGATGCCCTTGCGGCCTGTTTCGAGCCTGGAATCACCGAGGCGTTCATCAAGGAACTCGCAAAGCGGAAACCACTACGTGCCGTGTTCCGCGACACGGGCTACGGAAGCGACGCAACCAAAATAAACGTCGAGCAGATTTTCAAGCTGCTGTCGCCCGGCACTGAAGTCAAAAGTATCTAACGGAACCTGCCAATGAAATTAAAATTCAAAAAGCAGCCGTACCAGACCGCAGCAGTTGAGGCCGTCGTCAACTGTTTTATTGGCCAGCCGATGACCACGGGGTTGGCCTACCGCATCGACCCAGGGCGCGGCAAAGAAACGGCCCAGTTGACGATGGCGGTGATTGAAGAGATGGCCGGATTTAGAAATTCGGAAATCGCACTACCATTGCCAAAAATACTGGAGAACATCCAGTCCGTGCAGCGACACCAGAACTTGCCCCAATCACAATCGCTCGTGGCCAGCCAGATTTGCGGTATTAACCTCGACATAGAAATGGAGACGGGAACAGGCAAAACCTATTGCTACATCAAGACAATGTTCGAGATGAACAAGCGGTTCGGGTGGACAAAGTTCATCGTCGTCGTGCCGAGCATTGCCATCCGCGAGGGTGTGTACAAATCATTCGAGATTACTGCCGAGCACTTTCTTGAGGACTACGGGAGGCGAGCCAGGTTCTTCATCTACGATTCCAAGCAATTGCACAATTTGGAGAGTTACTCATCAGATGCCGGGATCAATGTGATGATTATCAACGTCCAGGCGTTCAACGCGACGGGCAAGGACGCTCGCCGCATTTACGAAGAGTTGGACGATTTTCAATCCCGCCGCCCCATTGACGTTATTAAGCAGAACCGGCCCATCGTCATCCTTGACGAGCCACAGAAGATGGAGGGGAGGAGGACATTGGAGTCCCTCAAAGAATTCAACCCGCTTATGATTTTGCGGTATTCCGCAACCCACAAGACGCAGCACAACAAGGTGTATCGACTTGATGCCCTTGACGCGTACAACCAGAAGCTTGTGAAGAAAATTACCGTGCGGGGAATTTCCACGCGCGGTTTCACCGGAACAAACGCATACTTGTATCTGGAATCGATTGAAGTCTCTACGGCCAAGGCACCTGAGGCACGTATCGAAATTGAAGTCCAGACTAAGACCGGCATCAAGCGTGAGCTTCGCAGGCTTGGCAAGAACCAGAACCTCATGGACGAGTCTGGTGGATTGGAGCAGTACAGGGGATTCGTCATCGCCGACGTCGACGCGGTGGCCGACTCGGTGAGTTTCACCAACGGCCACACCCTTCACGTGGGAGAGGCCAGCGGAGATGTGAGCGAAATGACCGTTCGGCGAATTCAGATTCGTGAGTCCATCAAAGCCCACCTCGAAAAAGAGCAATCCCTCTTCGATCAAGGGATTAAGACGTTGACGCTGTTTTTCATCGACGAGGTTGCCAAGTACCGCCAGTATAACGATGCGGGAGAGCAATCTGGCGAGTACGCCAAGATGTTTGAGGAAGAATATGCCAATCTCCGCGATGAATTTCTTACCCTGTTTAGCACCACAGCCTACGCCAATTACTTGAAGGGCATCGACGTTGCCAGGACGCACAATGGATATTTCTCCATCGACAAAAAGAGCAAACGTCTAGTTGACCCCAGCGTTGCGGCCAGGGGGGAGTTCGCCGGGCAGACCGATGATGTTGATGCGTATGACCTGATTTTGAAGGACAAGGAACGGCTCCTATCGCTTGAAGAGCCGGTGCGATTTATCTTTTCACACTCAGCACTTCGCGAGGGATGGGACAATCCGAATGTGTTTGTCATCGGCACGCTCAAGCACAGCGACAACACGGTAAGCCGTCGCCAGGAAGTGGGACGTGGCATGAGATTGGCCGTGGTCTCCGAAGGCCCGCGGAAAGGCGAACGCATGGACGACCCTGCCACGGTGCATCAGGTCAATGTGCTGACGGTCGTGGCCAGCGAGAGCTATAAGGATTTCGTTTCGGGCCTGCAGAAGGACATCAGCGAATCGCTTTCTGAACGCCCGCGCCAGGCCAATGAAGCATATTTCACCGGCAAGGTGCTCAAGACCGGGACGGGGGATGTGCCGGTGTCGCCACAGATGGCCAGGCAGATTTACAGATATCTTGTGAGGAACGACTACACGGACGACAAGGACGGAATTGCGGCGGCATACCACGAAGCCAAGAGGGAAGGAAAGCTCGCACCCCTTCCCGAAGAGCTAAAGCCGCACGCCGATCAGGTATTTCAGTTGATTGAAAGCGTTTTTAGCGACGCACAAATGCCGGAGATCGGCGACGACCGCAAGGCGAAACTCAACCCCCTCAGCACGAATTTCGATAAGAAGGAGTTTCAGGAGTTGTGGAGACGCATCAATCAGAAGGCAGCGTACACAGTGCACTTCGACACGGCCGAACTTATCGGCAAATGTGTCAATGTGCTGGATAAGGACCTCACTGTTTCACCGCTGCAATATACCGTCCAAATCGGCACTCAGACGGACGAGGCTACGGTCGAGTCTTTGAGCAAGGGTGAGGCATTTACGCTAGCTACAGCCACAACCACCGAGCACAAGTCGACGGTGCGTTCTGCTGTAAAGTACGACCTCATCGGCACGATTGCCGAGAAGACACAATTAATGCGAGGGACCATCGCCGCCATACTCACGAGGTTACAGCAAACCACATTCGACCAGTACAAGACGAACCCGGAAGATTTCATCCTGAAGGCCGCCCGCATCATTAACGAGCAGAAGGCCACGGTTATCGTTGAGCACCTGGCATATGACCCCATTGAGGCCCGCTACGGGGTAGATATTTTTACACAGGAAAAGCCCAAGGACAATTTCGCCAAGGCCATGAAAGTAAACCGGCATATCTACGAATACGTCTTCACCGACTCAAACACCGAGCGGAACTTCGTCACCGAACTGGACACCAACACGGAGGTTGTGGTCTACGCCAAGCTCCCGAAGGGCTTCTTCATCCCCACGCCGGTCGGGAATTACAACCCCGATTGGGCGATTGCATTTGAAAAGGGGAAGGTTAAACACATCTACTTTATCGCGGAGACGAAAGGTTCAATGTCTACACTCGATCTTCGCGAGATCGAAGACTGCAAAATCAAATGCGCCCGGAAATTCTTCGCAAAGATTACGTCGGACCAGGTGCGGTACGACGTAGTGGACAATTACACCAAGCTGATGGAACTTGTGAAATGAGGGTGCGAAAATGACCGCCGCAAATCTTCCTCTCAAAGTCGATCTTCGGGGCCGAGTGCGAAACATGCGACTCGCCCCCGCAAACGCGATGCTTGCGCTGTACGAGGCCGTTGTGAATTCCATCCATGCAATTCTGGATGGCCCGGAGCCTGACAAGGGCCAGATCACCATCACGATTCTTCGCGACACCACCGGACAATTGGCTTTGAATGGGAAGGCAGTACCTGGGCCAGTAATTGGCTTCTCCGTTCACGACAATGGCACCGGCTTTGACGATAAAAACTTCGAAGCCTTCAGCTATTCGGACTCGACAACAAAGGCCAAGTACGGTGGGAAAGGTGTCGGGCGGCTCTTGTGGCTGAAAGTCTTCAACAGCGCCAATGCCGTGAGCGTGTTCCAACGGGATAAGAAGCGGTTCAAACGCGAATTCACTTTTTCCACCGGAGGAATTGACAACATTGAGGCCACCGAAACGACGGAACCGCGCGGAACAACCGTGACAATGAGGGCACCGGTTGAATATTACCGTGACGCTTTGCAGCATGAACCCGAAACGATTGCCAGCAGAATAATCGAGCACTGTTTGGAATATTTTATCTCCGACAGGAAGCTGCGGTTTTTCCTGGCCGATGCAGACGCTGGATTCAACGTGGAACTCGGTCAATTTTTCCAGGACGAGTTGAAATCGGAAATAAGGCGCGACGAATTCACCATCAATGGATCGCGATTCCGTATCGCCCACCTGCTGGTCCGTGGTCGTAAAAACTCCCGCCATGCGCTGCACTTCTGCGCACACTCCCGGCGCGTGAAGGACGAGGCGCTTACCGGAAGGATTCCCGGTCTATCGGGCGGGTTGCGTCCCCAGAATGCCTCGGAAGATCAGTCCTACCAAGGATATGTATCCGGCGAAGCATTGGATCAACTCGTTGACGTAGAGCGAACAAGCTTTGATTTCGACGGTTTGTTTACGTACCATCCGAACAAGCCACCTGAAGGCCCCGTCAGCTTCGACGCCCTGTTAACCAAGGCAGTGTCTCTTGCAAAAGGCTTTCTCGATCCGATTCTGCATCCCATTTTGGAAGCCAATCAGATTCGCGTACGCAACCAAATTGAGAATACGTATCCGCAGTACCGCTACCTGCTCAAATACCGTCCAGATGAGGTGTCGGCCATTGCGCCGGGCGTTGAGGGGGCGGATCTTGATCTGGCGCTGTACAAGATCGAGCAGAAGATGGATATTGAGTGCAGGGAATCAATGAGCCGTGAGTTGGCGGAAGCAAGAAACATAGATGAGCAAGCTGAGGACAGAAGGGCGAGGCTTGACAAGCTTCTTGAGCAATTGAATGACGCAGGCATTGCGAAACTGGCCCGCCACGTCGCCTATCGGCGAGCCGTGATCGAGTTTTTGGAGGATCAGATCGGATTGCAGGGGAATGGAAAATATTCCCCGGAGGAAGCCGTACACGCGGCTGTATGTCCGATGCGCACTTCTTCTGAGGAGACCCCATCCGCCAAAATGAACCTTTGGCTTTTGGATGACCGGCTCTACTTCCACTATTACCTCGCGTCAGACATGCCCTTCAAAGAAATGAAGGAGACCGTCAAGCAGGACAGTGAAGACCGGCCTGACATCGCGATATTTCAAAGACCGATGGCGTTCAGTGACTCGCTCGACGAAATTGGTGCTGTCGTGCTAGTCGAGTTCAAACGTCCAGCGCGCGACGACTACAACCCGGACGATCACGAAAGGAATCCAGTCAGCCAGGTTCTGAACTACGTCACAACGCTCAGATCGGGCGACGGGCGTCGCGCCAGAGGGCAAGCCATTCATATTCGTGAAAATACGCCTTTCTACGCTTACATCGTGGCAGATTTTACGAAGTCACACCGCGAGATTGCCGTGCGCGAAGATTTTACGCCTACGCCGGATGGAGAAGGATTCTTCCGCTTCTATAGGAATTACAACTGCTACGTCGAGATGATTTCGTTCAGGAAGATGATCCGCGATGCCAAGAAGCGTAACCAAGCTTTTTTCGACAAACTTAATATTCCAATGCACACTTAGCGCAGGACATCCCCACCGTGCCCGGTGAGTTATTCGCCAAATTCCAGACCAGCTTCTACTCCGACCCTGCGGATGCGGTGTTCAAGGCCCTGGGCGTGATGTGACGCCCCACGCCCATCAGTTGCACGCCCCGGCCCCGCTGGCTCCGATCTCACAGGAAGCCGCGGAGATCGCGAAGAGATTCCAGAGTCGGGCGAGACGCCCGACAGCCAAACCCCTGCGCACCTCCGTTACCTCTGCGGTAGAAACGCTCTCTGCATCATGCGCCGCGGCGCGGCGGATTCACCGCGGGCCAAGATCGGTCACGTGCAGTTCCTTCGCGATCAGGGGCTCATTGAAAAGGTACCGAAGGCACCACCGGTACCCCGGTATTCGCAGCCTCACAGAACTCCGTTAGAATGCTTGAATTGGAATGAGATAGGATGTGCCCATGCAATCTCGCGGAGAAAAGAATATCCCAAAGCGGCTCAGAAAAGAGCCACTCCTCGAAGCGGTCTGGGAACTGCGATTCCAAAGCGATTCCGACGCTGTGGAGGGCATTCTTCCCGGAATCATCCTTGGTCAACTGCAAGGTGTCTTTGAGGCACCTGTGCGCTTACCCGCCGCCGATATTCCCCCGGCCGCCCGCGCCCAACAACCGATATTTAATTATGCCCCGGCGTTTCGTCTCAGCGGGAAAAATGCGCATTCCTGTTATGACATCCAGATCGGGCCGCGTGCTGTTACGCTGAATTGTCGGAGGCCTTACCCCGGTTGGAACAAGTTCAAAGCTGAAATTCTAAAGCTCGCCGGGATTGTGCGCAAGACCGGGTTAATCGCCGTCGTCGAGCGCTTCTCACTCAAATACGTTGATCTTATTCCCGCTGCCGCTCCGGATTATCTCTCACCGCTCAATGGAGAATTCCGTATCGGGGGCCACCATCTTGGTCGCTCCCCCCTGCAGGTACAATCGCAGTTGCCTTACGGAGATTTCATCCACATCCTCACCCTGCTTTTGCCGGCGCGCGTGGAGGGCCAAAATTTGAATGCCGAGGGGCTGCTCATCGACATCGATACCGTTTACCCTGCGGCATCAGAAGAGTTCTGGGACGGATTTGAACAGCGACTGGACGCGGCGCACGATTCCAACCACAGGCTTTTTTTCGATATACTGAAACAGGAAACCGTGGAGCTTCTGGAGCCTGAGTTTGATCGGGGAGGTGTGCCTTTATGACGACGGCTAACACACTGACGCACTATAAAATTATGGGGCGAATTCCCTTCGAGCCGCCGGGTTCCGCCTATGCGCAAGCCACTCCCAGCCGGGTTGAGAGACCAGTGCAGCCGGTGCGGCCGGAGCACGGCGCTCAGCGACCCGTCATCCACTGGCTGGACTGGTACGCCCAAAAAAGGGAGGTTATGGAAACCGCGGGAGAATTTTGGGTGGCACACACGCTCGATCAACTTGCCACCGAGCAGAATGTCCCGGAGTTATCCGATCTGAGTTGTATCATGGGCGCATGGCCGAAGGATAAACTCAATGACGACTTTGAGGCGGTACTGCGCAAATGGCGTGATCAGGACTTGGGGCGCCATCCATGACGCGCCTGGTCGTCGATACAGATGTGTACAGTTTCATACTCAAAAAAAGTCCGGAAGCGCAGCGTTTTTTTTAATGAAACACTGCGTGGATGCCAGATCGTTCTGTCATTTCAAACAGTCGCGGAGCTCTTCAAATGGGCTTTCTGCAATGCGTGGGGAGCGGAGCGAACGACGAACCTCGAAAACTCTTTTCATCAATGCATCATCGCCCCCTATGACCGACAAATGGCCTGGGAATGGGCGCGCGTAAGCGGCGGATGCGAAAAAAAAGGCCGGAGAATATCCGAGGCCGACGCGTGGATCGCGGCAACCGCCATTCGTTACCAGATTCCGCTATTAACCAACAACCGCAAGCACTTTGAGGCGGCGGGCGAATACTGCGGCCTGAAAATCGTTGACGTACCTGTTAAGAAATAGCGCCGCGGTGTGCGCAGGATAGCGGTGCGTCGCCACCGGGCCCCTGAATCCATGGCTCGTGGAGTTCGCCAAGACGGTGCGATAAAACGCATGGACTTGTGCCAACACCTCAGCGGTGAAAACATTATTAACCGCAGGGAGCAGACCAGTTTAACCGCAGGGGTCGCAGAGGATCGCGAAGGATATAAATTAACCCTATCTCACACTAAGCCACGAGGAACGCTAAGACGGCACGATGAAGCGAATGAGCCTGTTGTCGGAATCTTAGCGCCTTGCAAACTTAGTGTGATTAAAAAAGAACTTACATCATGCCGCAGGCATGAAACGATATCTCACGCGGAGGCGCGGGGATCGCGAAGAGATTCCAGAGTCGGGCGAGACGCCCAACCCCCAAACCCCTGCGTACCATTGCGACCCCTGCGGTTAAAGACAGCCACTTACATCACGCGCCAGCATGATACGTGCTTGCTCAACTATCACCTGATCTGCGCCCGCCGCCCGCCGCGCGACGGCTCGTTCGCACGCTATACATTTGTTGACTTCCGTATACAATTGTACGTTTGCGAAGTATAGAGGCAATCGGTTTGCCGCTCGCAAATGTTTTGAGGAACTTCAAGGTTTTCGACGTGGCGACTGATTCGGACATTTTTGATATTACGATCCTTGGTGGCGGCCCAGTCGGTTTGTACGCGGCCTATTACGCGGGCCTGCGGCAGATGCGCACCAAAATCATCGACTCGCTGGATCAACTCGGTGGTCAGCTTGCAACCCTTTATCCCGAAAAATATATCTATGATGTTGCCGGCTTTCCCAAGGTGATTGCCCGCGATCTGGTAAAAAATCTGGTTGATCAGGCCCAGCAATACGAGCCACAAGTTTGTTTATCACAGACAGTTAAGACCCTTACGCGGGATGAAGCTGCGCAGTGTTTTGTGCTTTCGTCGGATCAGGAAGTGCATCGTTCGAGAACCGTTCTCATCTGTGCCGGGGCAGGGGCGTTTCAGGCCCGAAAACTGCCGGTTGCGGAAGCGGCTCAGTGGGAGGGGCGGGGCGTACACTATTCCGTCGGCAGCAAGCAGGTTTTTGCCGGTAAGCGCCTGCTGATCATCGGTGGGGGGGATTCGGCGCTGGATTGGGCGATGAATCTACATGGAACGGCCTCGCAGATTACCATCATCCATCGGCGAAATCAGTTCCGTGCGCATGAGGATAGCGTTTCCAAAACGATGGCCATGGGAATACCGATTTTGACTTTTTGGGAGTTAAAATCGCTCGTGGTGACCGATAATCACTTAAGCGGTGCGGTTTTGGTGAATAATCAGACGCACGCCGAGCAGACGATCCAAGTCGATGCCATCCTGCCTCAACTCGGATTTATCAGCTCGCTGGGGGCCATTAAGGATTGGCCGATTCAAATACGGGGCCAGTCGATCTTGGTGGACCAGAAAATGCAGACCAATCTGCCGGGTGTATTTGCGGCCGGCGACGTGGCGGGGTTTGACGGCAAGTTGAAATTAATCGCGACGGGTTTCGGAGAAGCGGCAACTGCGGTAAACTTTGCCAAGACGCTGCTGGACCCGAAGGCCAAAGCGTTCCCGGGGCACTCGAGCGAGATGGGGCCTCAGACGCTCACCACCATCGGAACGAGTGCGGATGTAACTGTGGCCTGAGATGTGCGTATAATACTCATGAATGGATTCGTGGGCGCCACCGTGCGAAATGTGGCTTGGAGAAAGTTGGTAGTTTCATGGTCGAAACGCTTTCACAACCCACCCGACGCGGCAATATGACGTGTGAAACATTGAAATTTCGCGGACTGACAACATTTAAGACGATTGGCGTGGTGCTCATGGCCACCATGCTCGTATCCGTCTGGCCGGGTTGTAAAGACAACACGGCTGCGGTCAGCTCCGGACGCTCGCCGCAACCATCTTCCATGTCGGTTCCCACGGCGTTCCGTGCGTTGCCTGCTCCGCATGGCAAACTTGTACTCACCGATCCCACACGGAGCAACCTGTGGGCGGGCGCTCGCTGGTATACCCTGGCAACTTCACAGGGTACCCCTTCAACGACTCAAGCCGCTGCCTATTACACGGCCCATAATCTTTATATCGCCGTCAATACCCTCGGATCGCCTGTCGCATCTCCCGGCATTTCGCTGCCGAACCTCTGGCAGCATAGCTGTGCGGAAGTCTGGCTGGATACGACGGCACATCAAACCGGGATGAATTTTTACGAGATTGTCATCGCGCCCAATGGACGAGTGAATCAGGTTTGGCACAAATCCGGTTCGCCGCCCCGTCCGCTCGCTGACGGTCAGGTTAATTTGGATCATCCATTTGCATCGATCCCCTGGAAAACACCGGGGCTTGTCGCAAAAACCTGGTCGCATCTGCATTCATTCAAGCCGGGGTGGAGTGCCGTGCTGAGAATTCCGCTCGGACACCTTCCGCGGGCACTCGCCTGTGCGTGCAAGCCGGGTTCCCGTTACCGCATTAACGTGCTGCGTTACAAATGGCACCATGGAGCCGGCAGCGCCAAACTGATTCAGTCAAGCCTTTTTCCCGTCGCGCCCGGTTGCCAGCCGTTCGCACCCTACCGCATGGGCCGTCTGGTGCTGGGACATTCCGGCAGCGATGACTTGGCTTTGCTGACAAGGCATTGACCGCTTTTCCGCCTCTTAGGGCGATCACGCGGCCCGGCGCTTCAGCGAACGAAATATTTCGAGTTATAATTTTGCCGCAGGATTGCAATGAGAAGCCGTCCTTGCGGCGTTATGCTTTGAGATGGTGGCAAACCGGGCCGGGCCGGTCGGCGGATTTTTGGAGTTGATGGTGGAACATTCAGGCGACATTCAGCTTTCGATTATCGCGCCGGCATTCAACGAAGTTGATAATGTCGGCCCGCTGGTCGAGCGAATTCATGCAGTCTTCACGCCGCTGGGGTATGAATTCGAGGCGGTGATTGTGGATGATTGCAGCACCGACGGAACTCGTGAAAAATTACTGGCTCTTGCCGGGCAATATCCCTTTCTGCGAGTGGTGCGCCTGGATAAAAACAGCGGACAGACGGCGGCGATGGACGCCGGCTTCCGCCACGCACGGGGCCGGATTTGGGGCACCGTCGATGCCGACATGCAGAACGATCCCGGTGAGATACCGCGGCTGATGGAGATGCTCGGGCCGGATGTGGATATGGTCAACGGCTGGCGGAAAAAGCGAAGCGATAACATTTTGCGGCTTATCCAGACGCGCATCGCCAATGGAATTCGCAATTGGCTCAGTGGCGAAAATATTCAGGATTCGGCCTGTTCGCTTAAGGTATACAAGCGCCAATGCCTTGAGGGGCTTACGCTGTACAAGGGGATGCATCGATTCTTTCCCACACTGGTGAAAATGCGAGGTTTCAAGGTTATTGAAGTGCCCGTGAGCCATTATCCCCGCGCTCATGGGGTCACGAAGTATAAATTCGGCAGCCGGGTGATTCGCGCGTTTATTGATCTGCTCGCGGTGCGATGGATGAAGAAACGGCAGTTGCGCTACACCTGCCGCGAACTCTCACCGACCGCGGATTTTTCAGCGGCGGACAAACCTCCGGCAACTTCCGGCGTATAAAGGCGGGGAGGAGCCAATCCGTTCGGTCTGGTTTGTATATTGATTTTTGACAGGTGCATACATTGATTCATCCAACTGCAGTGATATCTCCCGAGGCCCAAATTGATTCCACCGTGCGGATCGGCCCCTATTGTGTCATCGAAGGACCGGTCAAAATCGGCCCGAATTGTCATCTTCACAGTCACGTTAAGGTGATGGGGAACACCACGCTTGGCGGCGGCAATACTATTCACAGTTTTGCCGTGCTCGGTGATGCTCCACAGGATTTGAAACACAAGGATCAAGTCAGCGAGCTGGCCATCGGGGAAGATAATATTTTCCGTGAACATGTCACCGTTCATCGGGGGACCAACGGTGTAACCCGCATCGGATCGCACTGCTTTCTGATGGTCGGCTCGCATGTCGGCCACAACGCCGACGTCCGCGATTATGTCACGCTGGTCAATGGCGCCCGCCTTGGCGGCCACAGCGTCATATTCGATCGGGCCATCGTGGGTGCGGGATGCGCAATCCATCAGAATGCCCGCGTGGGCAGGCTTTCGATGGTGAGCAATAATTCCGCCCAGCTCAGCGATATTCCGCCTTATTGTATTTCGTTGCAGACGGCGATTGTCACGCAGATCAACAACGTTGGGATCAGACGATCCGGCATGAGCCGCGAGGCGATTAATGCCGTGCGGCAGATGTTCAAGCTGCTCATGCGTGATCTGGCGGGTATTCCCTTGCCGCGGGCGGTGGATCGCCTGTCGCCGGAACTCCTGGCGTATCCCGAAGTGCGGGAATTTGTGGATTTCGTCAAGACCACGCGGCGCGGTGTGGCGAAATTTCAGCCGTGGTCACAGTCCAACGAAGATCGATCGAATCGAGAGGATGACGCCCACTACGCCAATGAAATAGACGGCCAGAACGTATGAAACACCCGACGCCGGCCATGCTGCGCCTGATGGATGCCGCCGCAAATCGCGGCCGCGAGGCCCTGCGCTGCCTGGAAGATACGGCCCGGTTTATCCTCGCCGACGGAACGGCGGCTGCCGAATTCAAATCGATCCGCCACGCACTGGTTGCCGCACTCGGACCGCTGGGGCTCTCCAACGCCGTCGCCTGCCGCGATATTGAAACGGACGTGGGTAAAGAGACCAAAGCCCCCGGCCAACTGGAGCTTAAAAACCTTGCCGAGCTGGTGGACGCCGCCTTCGGTCGCGCCGGTGAAGCACTTCGCAGTCTGGAAGAAGTTGCACGGACCATGGATGTTTCGGCCTCAATGCAAATTGAATCGCTCCGTTATCGACTCTACGGCGCGGCCAAAGGACTGCAGATGGCATCGAGGCAGGCGGGGCGTCTGCCGCCGACCATACTCTGCGTTCTCCTCACCGAAGCGCTCTGCCGCCGGAACTGGATTGAAACGCTGGACGCCGTACTCGACGGTGGGGCGGATATGGTGCAACTGCGTGAAAAGGATCTTGATGGCGGGGAGTTGCTGATTCGCGGCCGCCTTCTGGTGGATCGCTGCCGACGCCGCCATTGCGTGCCGATCATCAATGATCGATTCGATGTGGCGCTGGCCTGCGGCGCGGGTGTCCACGTGGGGCAGAGCGATCTACCGTGCGACGAATTACGAAAACTCGCTCCCGCGGAAATGATCATCGGTGTGTCGACGAGCCGGATGGAAGAAGCCCGGGCGGCCGTGCACGCCGGCGCAAGCTACATCGGTATCGGGCCCATGTTTGAAAGCCGCACCAAGATCAAGCCCCGACTCGCCGGCATCGAATACGCCCGGCAGATTGCTGCGGCAAACCTGCCGATACCGGCACTGGCGATCAGCGGCATTACCGTCGATAATATTGAGCCATTGGTCGCGGCCGGAGTGCGGTCGATTGCGGTCAGCAGCGCGGTAATAGGTTCGGAGGATCCGGCCGCCGCGTGTCGGGTGCTCCGGCGTGCCATGGAACCGCGTGCGTCTCAGACACCCGCCGGCGCGGGGAATCCTTAGTGGCAGGAGCCGGTATTTGGCTGATGGCCCCCACACCTCCACCAGTCCCGCAGATCATCGCCGGTTGATCTCCAGCGCCAATCTGATATCCCGCCTCACGATGGCCTCCCGCATCTTCGGACTCCTCCGCGACAAAATTTGCAGCTATTTTCTGGGTGTCGGGACGGTCTGGTCGGCCTTCTGGATGGGGTTTCAGATACCGAATCTGTTCAGGCGAATCTTCGGCGAGGGGGCACTGACGGCCTTGTTTGTCCCGGCCTATACCACGCTTCAGATGCAGGAGGGACGCGAGGCGGCGGATCAATTTGCCCGATCCGTGCTCGTGCTGCTGCTGGTGGTTCTTTCCGCCATAACCGCTTTGGGTGAATGTATTCTGCTTCCGCTGGCGTTTAATCCCCATCTGCTGCCTGAGAATCGCCTCGCCGCCGGAATGATCGCGCTGATGCTCCCCTACACCGTGGCGATTTGCATAACGGCGATGCTGGGCGCGTTTTCCGCAGTCCATCAGAAATTTGCCGCCCAGAGTCTCGCCCCGATCACCACCAGCGTGTTTATGGCACTGGCGGCGGCTCTGCCTGCGTTGTATTTCGCAGCGCATGCTCCGCTGACGGAGCGCATCTGGTGGGTGGCGCTGGCGGTGCTGGCGTCCGGTGTCGTGCAGCTTTTGATGCTCGGCGTTTCGGCGCATCGGTGCGGCCTGCGGTGGGGAAGTATGACGTTTGCATCCCCGGCTGTCCGATCCCTCATCCGTCGCATGGGGGTGATGATTGTCGGATTTTCCGCCGTGCAAATTAATACGTTTCTGGATTCTCAGATCGCGTGGTGGTTTTCTCCCGACGGCCACAACGGCGCGCGGACCGTGCATGTCGGGTCACTTCACATTCATCTGCCGATGCTCGCCGGGGCCTTGGGCAAACTCTCGGTGGCCCAGCGGATTTACATGCTGCCGGTCGGTGTTTTCGGTGTGGCGATTGCCACGGCCATTTTCCCCCGGCTCTCCAAGCTCGCGGCGGAATCGAACGTGGATGAACTCAAGGATGTCCTGCGGAGGGCGTTTCGCCGGGGACTGTTTTTAAGTCTGCCGGCCACCATCGGCATGATCCTCATCGCCCACAAATTAATATCTGCAATTTACCTTGGCGGTCATGTTTCCCAGGCGGATGTCAACCGGGCCACCCATGCGGCGCGATGGTTCTGTGCGGGGATCTGGGCCTTTGAACTGCAGATGATCTTGATCCGGGTGTTTTACGCCTTCCACGATTCGCACACCCCCATGAAGGTTGCCGTTGCAGCGGTAGTACTGAACTTGATTCTGAATCTGCTGCTGATCTGGCCGCTGGGCGTAGCCGGGATTGCCGCAAGTACCACGGCGTCGGCCATCTTTCAGTGTGCCCTGCTGGCGTGGCTGTTGCGGCGGCGGATCGGCCCGCTGCAGGCAGCCCAGATGGGGGGCATGCTGGTGCGCGTCGCGGCCGCCATCATCTCCATGGCCGCTTCGGCAATGGCGGCCGATTGGGCCTGCAATCGCTGGGTGCGGATTGCATCTCATCCGATCGTCGGCAATATCATTGGCCTGGCGGTGATGGTCGCGGTCGCCGCCGCCGTCTACGGTCTTTGTGCCCGCTGGCTTGATATTCCTGAACTGGCCCACGCCCCGATCATCGGGCGACTTTCGCGGCAACGCAGTGGAAAAGATAACACCAGGGGATAAGACCATCCGCATCGTTGCGGATGCGGGGCATAATCGCCTTGCGGCAGACCGGGTTCATGCGTAACCTGGTGCCGTAGATGATACGCCAATATTACGACGATCGCATAGAACATTTTCTCAGCGGCACTGAGGATGAAATCATTGGCAGGCTTGCTGGAAGCAGTGAATTTGCGATTACGGAATCCCAACGCGACGCTTGGAAAGCGGAAATTGACCTGTTGAAAAAGGTGCTGTCCCCGTTCCGGGGGCGGGGAAAAATCTACTTTGAATATTCAATTCCGCGTCTCGGGCGCCGAATTGATGTCGTGCTGCTCATTGAGCATGTATTGTTTGTTCTGGAATTCAAGATCAACGCCACAGAATTTTCCCATGCGGCGATGGAGCAGGTCTGCGACTACGCATTGGATATTAAGAACTTTCACCAGACATCGCACAACATTGCCGTTGTCCCCATCCTGATCGCAACCGGTGTGGCCAGAGCATCTCGCCCCACTCTGGCGGTTGGCCGCGACGGTTTGTGCACGCCCGTGTGCTCGCGGAGCGAGGATCTGCGACAGGCTATTGAGAACGGCTTGGCCGCCACAGCAGGTATGTCGCAATTTAGCAGGCGTATCGATCCCATCGCATGGGAGGCTGGCCGTTACAATCCAACGCCCACCATCGTTGAAGCGGCCCAGGCACTCTACGCGGGCCATGGTGTGGCGGATATTTCGCGGAGCGATGCGGCGGCCATCAATCTGTCCCAGACCAGCCATCGCGTTTCGGGGATTATTGCCGAGGCTCGCCAAAACCGCTCCAAGGCCATCTGCCTGATTACGGGTGTTCCCGGAGCGGGCAAAACGCTGGTGGGGCTTGATATTGCCGCCAAGCACACCGACAGACAGGAAGCATTGCACAGCGTGTATCTTTCAGGCAACGGGCCGCTCGTTGATGTTTTGCGGGAGGCGCTGGCCCGCGACCAATGTCGGCGGGAAAAGGAGTCCGGCAGGAGGGCGAGCAAGGTGCGGGCTCGCAGCGAGGTTAAGCAGTTCATTCAGAATGTGCATCATTTTAGAGACGAATGTCTGCGCGACCGCCAACCGCCGATTGAACACGTCGCGCTATTTGATGAAGCCCAGCGGGCATGGAATCTTGAGCAGACACGATCCTTCATGAAACAGAAACGTGGCGACCCAGACTTTAACCGCTCCGAGCCGGAATTTCTGATTTCCTGCATGGATCGCCATTCGGACTGGGCCGTGGTGGTGTGTCTCATCGGCGGCGGCCAGGAAATCAACACGGGCGAGGCTGGTATTGCCGAGTGGCTCAGCGCCCTGCTGCATAAGTTCCCGGATTGGCGGGTGTATCTTTCGTCCCGGTTAGGGGGCAGTGAATATGCCGCAGGCGACGCGGTGAATGCTTTGTTGCAGCAGCCGAGGGTGCAGATATTCGATGACCTGCACCTTTCCGTATCGATGCGATCATTCCGGGCGGAAAATCTTTCGCTGTTAGTCCGGCAGCTTTTAGATTTAGACGAGGCGGGCGCAAGGGAAACCTATTTATCATTGGCGGACCGGTACCCCATTAAAATTTGCCGTAATCTGGTAGTTGCCAAGCGGTGGATTCGCCAGCAGGCAAGGGGTTCCGAGCGGTACGGCCTGCTCGCATCGTCGCGAGCGCTGCGCCTCAAGCCCGAAGCGATCGACATTCGCACCGCGGTGGACCCGGTCCAATGGTTCCTGAATGATCGACGCGATATCCGGTCGAGCTATTATCTGGAGGATGCGGCAACCGAGTATAAGGCACAGGGGCTTGAACTCGACTGGACGTGCGTTGCATGGGACGCCGACTTCCGCCGCGTCGATAATCATTGGGGCCACTACCGTTTCCGCGGCCGGGAGTGGACACACATTCGTAAGCCTGAACAGCAACGGTATCAAAAAAATGCCTACCGGGTGTTGTTGACACGTGCTCGCCAAGGAATGGTGATTGTCGTGCCCGCCGGTGATCCTGAAGACCCCACACGTCTGCCCGCTTTCTACGATGCGACTTACGAATATCTAAGAAGTGTCGGCTTTCCGGAGATCCGCCAGTAGCCTGAAATTGCTCTCCGTATTCACATCACGGGTCTCCACGGCCCGATCGTTGGTTGATCGTCCGCCGTGCTGCGGCGGCCGGGCGAAACCCAAATCGCAGGGTAAAATAGAGCATGAATATTACGGTCGAAAAAGTTCGGCTGGATCAGGTTGCCGCGCTGGTGGACTTGTTCCTGCTCGTGGAACGCCAGCATGAAACGTATTGGCCGCTGAGGTGGAAACTGCGCGACGATATCAGCGATCGCTACACCCGCTGGATATCCAGCAACCTGGAAAAGCCGGATTGGCTGTTTGCCGTCGCATGCTCCGGGCAGCGGGTGATCGGAGGCGTTGCCGTCGGGATCATGGCGGAAATTCCCATTTATATTTATGACCGATATGCATTTATCCATGATCTGGCGGTGGCCTCCGAGTACCGACGGCAGGGTGTGGCCACCCGGTTGGTGCAATTTGCAACGGATTGGGCGGCGAAAGGGGGCGTGAATCAACTGCGGCTGATGGCCGCCGAACCCAATGCAGCGGCGCGGGGATTATTTTCTCATTTAGGTTTCCGCTGCACGTACCGTGAGATGGTCCTGCCGATTACCAAGTCGGGTGAGGAGGATCAGCCCGCTGGGTAGAGCGTATAAGCCTGCGCTACAAACTGTAGAACAGCGGCCGCAGTATGATCAGACGTATTGAAACGAGTTCAGTCCCCTCGGCCGACTCGCCTTCGTCGCAGCGTAACCCACATCCCGCCAAGCAGGGCGGCGGAGAGTGCAAGGGATGATGGCTCCGGCGTTGCCGTGTCATAGCCAACGGCCTGAAGCGCAATTCCTTCAGGCGATGTGAGGCTCACGCTCGCCGATCCCAGTGAGGAGGAGGTGAACGCCAACTGGACGTAATTGCCGGTTGTGCCTTCACTGCTCCAATCTCCATAGTCGCCATTCGACTGGCCGTCCGTGCCCGGGTTTTGATTGAAATTGACGATGTTGGTGTTGCCGCCATCAATGGAAAAATAAGAAGTTTCCGTTGAACTGGTGGTAAAGCTTGGAGTTTGGGGCGCGGAATAGCGGAATAAATCCATCGGTCCGTAGTTCGTTGACTGCAGAGAACTACCCAGCGTCGAACCGGCTCCGCCGATGCCCAGCACCTCATCCACCTCATGCTGAATCACCCGTCCGGCACTATATGAGCCGCTGCCGCCGAAGCCGGAGAGTTTTGCAGCATTTAACGTGATGACGCCGTCATAGGTTCCAGTGGGGCTCACGTTACCGGCGGCGTCCAGACTGCCCGTGTAGCTGGAATCGCCGCTGATGGCTCGCATATCGGCACTGGTGACCTCAAGCGGTGCAACGCCATTGCTGTCGTTGCCGTAACCTAAATTGTTATACGCCGTCTGTTCAATCGAATTGCTATTCAGACCAGCATTCGTCCCCATGTAGGCCGTGTATGTTGCATAGTTTGGCGAGTAGATCGTCGAGTCGCTATGCCCGAGATACGACGCACTGGAGTTGGTGGGAGTGATGGTAAAGGCGATGTTCACGTTGATCGGATTGATGAAATTCTGATCGTAAAAACTCAGGGCGCTATTGATATCACTTTCAATAGTTCCAGCATCCGAAGAGTCCTGTTCCTGAATCGAAACAACATCAATATGACAACTCGTTACACCTGAGTCAAGAGAATTGTGCGCGATTCGCGATTGCGTGTTTCGAGAGCCGGTTGAGGTGAATAGACGCTTGGGTAATCCGGAACCCGAGAAAACAACTTTGCCGGGTGAGGGGCAAACCGAGTCTTCGCGGTTGGCAATAAAAGAGTATGGGATGCGAAGCCTATGCCGCCGCATCAAAGGGGATATGTTGAATCATCTCGCAACCTGCAAACCCGGACAAACAGAGACGCCGTTATGCCGGATCAGAACAATTCGGCATAACGCCAACCACGTTTGCGTGGCTATTCAGGCATCCCCAGGGGGCATTAAACCGCGACGACCGTCTTCTTGCCGCCGGTAACCCCGGCGAGTTTGGCCAGTTCGGCGGCCTTGTCGGTACGTTCCCAGGTAAATTCAGGCAACTCGCGCCCGAAGTGGCCGTGGCGGGCCGTCGCCAGATAGATCGGTCGCAGCAGATCCAGTTGGCGGATGATGTCGCGCGGGCGAAGGGCAAATATTTTTCGCACCAGTTCCTCGATGAGTTGCTCGCTGACCACGGCCGTGCCTTCGGTGTCCACGAGCACGCTGACCGGATCAGCAACACCAATGGCATATCCAAGCTGGACTTCGCAGGCGGTTGCCAAACCGGCCGCCACAATATTTTTGGCCACATAGCGTGCCATATAGCTGGCCGAGCGATCCACTTTTGACGGGTCCTTGCCGGAAAAGGCTCCGCCGCCGTGACATCCGCGGCCGCCGTAGGTATCCACGATGATTTTTCTCCCCGTAAGTCCGGAATCGCCGTGCGGCCCGCCGATGAGAAATTTACCCGTGGGATTGATGTGGAAGATGATCTGGTCGTTCCAGAGTTCCGGGCACTGGGCCATAATGACCGGTCGTATGATTTTATCAATAATCTCGCGTCGGGCACCGTCGGAAAATGAATCGGTTTTAGCGTCGACCGCCTCGGCGGTGTGCTGCGTGGAAAGCACCACCGTATGAATCCTTGCCGGGCGGTTATCGTGATATTCCACCGTCACCTGGCTTTTGGCGTCGGGGCGCAGCCACGGGAGCGTCTTGTGCTGCCGCAGTTCCGCCTGCCGTTCAACGAGCCGATGGCTGAGATAGATCGGCAGCGGCATGAGGGTGGTGGTTTCGTTGCAGGCAAAGCCGAACATGATGCCCTGATCGCCGGCCCCTTGCTCGTGCGATTCGGAATGATTCACGCCGCGGGCGATATCCATCGATTGGCCATGAAGTGCCCGCACCACGGCGCAGGAACGGTAATCAAAGCCCGTTTCCGGATCGTCATAACCTATATTCGCAATCGTCCGGCGAGCGGTCTCTTCGGCGTCGTTCAGGGCTTTGATGCCGGCATCGTTGTGAACCGTCACTTCACCGGCAATCACCACCAGGCCGGTCGTCACCAGTGTTTCGCAGGCCACTCGGGCGGTAGGATCGGCTCGCAGAAGCGAATCGAGAATCGCATCTGAAATCTGATCGGACACTTTGTCCGGATGGCCCATGCTGACCGATTCACTGGTAAAAAGATGTTTGGTTCTTCCGTTTGGCATCTTATGCAGACTCCCTGAAGTATCTACGATATTCGTTTCAAGACTCTCCATTGCGGTTCTTCGGCCGCCGCAAACTGGAGAGCATAACCGGAAATGACCCGCTCGGCAAAATGCGCACCCGACCGGCCAACTTGCGAATTTGCGAATTGGCGGGAAAAAACTTGACTTTTAATGGTCGGCGAGTTAGAAGGTTATACGACGTTTCGAGCGAGGCTGGATCATCACACCTTGGGCAGTCGTATCGCTTGAGTTGCCGGTGCCATTCCGGGCTTGCCGTAATCATTTGCGCGTTGTAGTTGAAATCTCAATGAGCTGTCCATCAAACCCGTCGACGGGAAGGATGCGCACGGCTATCGGGTCGGTCGATGGATCGGTCATTCCGGATGATGAGAGCGAGCGAGGCGGCGGCGGGTTCAGCGCCCGCCGTCGCTGACATGAAAAATCAGCGGATCGCTCTTCCGTAGCGATTGCGCGGCGTATCCCGCCACGCAGGCTCCTCGTGAGATCGGTCGCTGATCTGCGTCGGGGTGAGGCTGCCGACCTCATCCCGTACTCGGCGCAGGATGGCGATGTCGGCATTCCGATAACCATGCCATCCGTACGATATTTCCGTACTAATAATGATACGAAGGATTGTGTAAATGCGAATAAATACGCGTCTTGATATTCTGAAATATCAAATTTGAAATCGCCTGATTTAATTCCGCCAAATATACATAAATGCGATAAATATGGCGGGGACGCCTCTTTCCCCTGCGACCGCCGGTGTCGCCGATGCCGTCGCCCCAAATTGGCTGCATTTCGATTGCATGGCCGCTCGCGGCAACAACCGCTGCCGCGGCGCGTTATACTGATGGCGAGCGTTGCTTGGTGGGAAACGCATTTGCGGGGCCAGTTGTCATGGCAAGCATCAATCCTTCAGATTTTTCCTTCGCTTCTCCGCCGGGGCAGGATTTTGCATCCGTCGCGTCCAAACTTGAACAGGTGGGGGCGCAGTATCGGGTTGCAATGGTGGCGGGCGGATTGGGGAAAGTGGTCGCCTTCACCGTCCCGATCGTGGTTCTTATGATTCTTCTTGCCGGTCTGTTTCCACTGCCGGCCATCGTTCTCTGGGCGATGATTGTTCTGATTCCGCTTACCGTGGGGTGGGCCTACTGGCGCTGGCTGCACCCGGCGATCTTCATGCGTCCCGGCTATGGCCAGATCGCCCGATGGGTCGAGGCGGAAAACGCTCGCCTCGTCAGCTCTGCCGTCGCACCATCAACGCCGTTGGAAAACAAGCTCATCAATGCGGTACTCCTCGCCGATGAACTTACCGAAACCGGACGCAAGCCGGCACCGGGAGATATCAGGCCGGTGCTGATCCCACGCATCATCAGCGAGATTGCCGCCGATTTGAGCGGGGAAGACCTCGGGCGTTATGTGCCGTGGAAGCGGCAGGGGCGGGCGTGGCTGTGGGCGGCGTGCAGCCTGATTGTCTCCCTGATGATCATCGGCGGGTTTCATCAGCAGATCGCCCGTGGACTGACCGTCCTTTCAGCGCCCGGGCGATTCGTGCCCCGGCAGGGGATCGCTGAGATATTAAATGTCGCACCGGGCAACGCCACACTGCTCGCCGGAGAACCGGTCGATTTCACCGTCCGCGTAAAATCGCCGCATCAGGAACTTGTCCCGACCTATCTCGACATTCATTACGCCGACGGCCGCCGACAGCGCCTCAGCATGCATGTTTTCGGCCGCAATAATGCCAATTACGCCTACCAACTCTCTTCAGCGGCACAGGGCTTTGCGTATGTGATCAGCTCCGGCGGCACGCAGAGCCGACGTTACCACATCAATGTGCTGCCGAAGATCGCGCTGGCGTCGCTCAATGCGCTGGTGCAGGCGCCCCGTTACACCATGCCGGCCGCCGCCGTCCAAAAAGTCGCGGTGCTCACCGGCAAACCGACGCTGCCGACGTCCGTTGCGGTACCCGAAGGGAGCCGCGTCGCCTGGCATCTGACGCTCAGTGCGCCGCTGGCGAATGACACCGTTGCCATGCAGATATCCAGCACCCACACCGTTTCACTCCACTCTGCCGACGGTCTCCATTTTCACACACGTCCCATCCCGATTCTCAAATCACTTCGCTACCGCTTTCTGATCAGCGACGGTTCAGGCAATGTGCTGCAAACTTTTCCGGATGGTGGTTCCAATCATTTTCATATCGTCTGCACGCCCGATCAACCTCCCAGCGTGCATGTACTGCTGCCGCATCAGAACGTCAAACTTCCCCCCGGCAGCCATCTGCCGCTTAAGGTTGAGGCGACAGACGATTACGGCGTCACCGCCGTTACCCTGCAACTCGCCCGATCGGCGCATCGATTTCACACCATCCGCCGCTGGCCCATTGGTGCCGCTGAAAACGGGCGGCCGGCCACCCATGTGGTGATCCCGCTGCTGCTTTCCCTGCCGGTGAAAAAATATCCCGCCGGCAGTGCGCTGCGTTACCGATTCACCGCCACCGATAACCGCAGCATCACGGATGTTGATCCGCCGCTGGGGCCGCAGACCACCGACGGGCGCATTTTCAAAATCATGATCGTGCAGCAGGCAGCACCGTCCCCGCGGAAGATTCACGCCTGGCGGCAACTGATTCGCATTCTTGAGGCGATGATCAATCGCCAGCAGACGCTGATCGTCCGGGCGAACACCATGTTCACCGACCGCCAACTGGCACAGATTACAGGCGAGGCATCTCAAGTTTCAGCCGGGCAGGGAGCCCTCCGCAGCGGCATGCTTCATACGATTCATACATTTCCATTTATTCATTCGATGCGGACGATCCGGGCGGGGCTTGGAATTCTCGCCTCCGGCGATGCGTCGCTGGCCGTCACACGGGCCGAGGAACTCTCCCGCGTCGCGTCGCCGCCAGCCGCTGTTCCGCTGGAACATACGCTCCACACCCACCAGCTTAATATCCTCGATGCACTGCGGGCGTTTCTGCATCTGGCCAAGGCGAAGCTCTCGGATGTCAAGTCGCGTATTTCACATCAGGGGAGTAATTTTCAGGATCAGGGGCGGCAGCAGTGGAAACAACTTGCGCTGGAACTCAAAAAGTTTGAAAAACAGCAGCGCGATGTCATCAGCACTTCCATGCGGCTGGCGCAGAAGCCGATCAGCCAGTACGACGCCAAGGATAAATCGGAATTGCTTCATGCCCAGGCACTGGCGGATAAATGGTCCAAGTTTCTCAACCAGAAGCTCGTCAACATGAGCAATCTGACCGAGCAGGATCAGGCCAATGCCGCGCTGAAGGACGATCTGGCGGAGATGAATGTTCAACTGGCCATGGAAAAGGATGCGTTGCAGATCAAAGCCATCAAAATCGCCACACCGCTGGAACAGGAAGGTTTGGAAGACGCCAAAAAACTGACCTCCAATATCGAGCAATGGCTGATGCAGAAGCCGGACACCATGAAATGGGAAATGGAAGAGCCCGTGGCTCAGAATGATGTTCCCGATCCACCCCTGCCATCGGAACTTCACGACATGATCGGTAAATTGCTGGAACACGAAGAAGACATGACCAGCGATATGGAAAGCCTCGGAAGCAAATGGAACGATTCGATCAATAAAGGCAATGGATGGGCCGCCATGGATGGCCCGATCAGCGATATGAGCGCGCAAGGCGTCACCGGCAACGAGATGCCGAAGAATGACGAAATTCAGGGGCGCAGCGGTTCCGGGCGCGAAGGCCGGGCAAGCGGGGAGATGGTCGGTGCCACCGCCACCAATAAGGGAGGCCGTCGCACGCCCACCCGCCTGACGCATGACGCCTTTGCCTCGGGCAAAATCCAAGATTCCTCCAAACAACCCCCCGGCGGGGCGACGGGAGGCGGGAAAAAAGCCGGCTACAGCGGCGAGGGGCTTGAAGGACCCGCACCCATCGGCATGCAGAAAAATCTCAAACGCCTTGCGGGCGCCCAGGCCCAACTGCTCAATCAGACTGAACGCCTGCGTCTGGAACTCCACGCGGATAATTTCCACAATTTCAAACTCATCGAGGCTGCAGTTCTCATGCAGGATGCCAAAAAAGCCCTTAACGCCTTCCAGTATCACACCGCCCTCATCTATCAGAAGATGGCGGTGCACGATCTGGCGACCGCGAAGCTGCTTGCCGGCGCTGCCGCCCATGTCGCCGTCGATAACACCGGCCCGATTCGAAAGAAATTCCATCACCTATCCGATTCCGCCTCCGGGCCGCTTCCCAAGGGATACCGCAATCCGATTAAGGCCTATTTTGCCCGGCTTTCGCAAACGGGCGGATAACAGGCCGTGATGCTTTTGCATAACCGGCTGAAATCAGCTAAATAATCATGGGTGCACTCTAAAGAGGTTCTGTCATGACACTTATGCTCGGTTTGGATATCGGTACGTCAGCCACCAAGGCGTTGCTCCTTTCGGCAGATGGTGACATCTGGGCGGCGGAGTCGCCGCACGATCTGCTCTGCCCCAGGCCGGGATGGGCGGAGCAGGACCCAGTCCAGTGGTGGCACGCGTCACTCGATGCCATGAAAAAAGTATTACGCATTGCGCGCCGCAGGGCCTCCGATATCACCGCCGTCGGTCTCTCCGGCCAGATGCACGGCAGTGTGTTTCTGGGCGATTCACCCCGCCCGCTGCGCCCGGCCATTCTCTGGAATGATCAGCGCACCGGCGAGCAGTGCCGCCGGATTGAACAGACCGTCGGTGGCCGCGAGGCCCTGGTGGCGCTGGTTTCCAACCCCGCGCTCACCGGCTTTACCGCACCCAAAATCCTCTGGATGATGGAGCACGAACCCAAACGCTATGCGAAAGTTCGGCATATCCTGCTGCCCAAAGATTACATCCGCTTTTGCCTTACCGGGCAGTATGTCACCGATGTGGCCGACGCATCCGGAACGCTGCTCCTTGATGTCAAAGCCCGCGGCTGGTGCAGCGACCTTATCTCCCGCCTGGGGATCGATGGGAGCCTGCTGCCTGCCGTCATGGAATCAACCGATATCAGCGGGGGGGTGTCGGCACCCGTCGCGGCGCTTACCGGTCTGCGAGCCGATACGCCCGTGGTGGCCGGGGCCGGAGATCAGGCCGCAGGGGCCGTCGGTGCCGGCGTGGTTTCGCCGGGCATTCTCTCGGCGACGATCGGCACCAGCGGGGTCATTTTTGCCGCATCGGATAAACCACTGACCGATCCGCACGGCCGCATTCATACCATGTGCCACGCCATTAAAAATACATGGTGTCTCTTCGGCTGCATGCTCAGCGCGGGGGGATCCTATCAGTGGATGCGTCGAATGCTGGAATCCGCCCTTCCCCGCGCAGCCAAAATATCCTACGACCGCCTCAATGCCATGGCGGCATCGGTTCCGCCGGGGGCTGAAAACCTGCTCTTTCTTCCCTACCTCACTGGCGAACGCTGCCCGCATGCCGATCCGCATGCCCGCGGCTGCTTTATCGGCCTCACGCCGTCGCACCGGGCCGCCCACATGGTCCGGGCCGTCATGGAAGGGGTCACCATGGGGATGCGGCAGCAGGTGGAATTGATGCGCGGGCTGGGGGTGGAAGTCCGGGATATCCGGGCCGGCGGGGGCGGGAGCCGAAGCGACCTGTGGCTGCAGATGCAGGCGGATATGTATCGCGCCAACGTGAGCACCATCCGTGTTGATCAGGGCGCAGCGCTCGGGGCGGCAATCCTGGCCGGTGTGGGGACCGGCGTCTGGCCGAGTGTGGCCAAAGCCACCGCCGAACTCATCGAAACGCGGAAAAAATATCGCCCCAATGCCCGGCGCAGCCGCCATTACAGCGAACTGGCCGCCCGCTACGAGATATTTTATCCCGCATTGGCACCGGCGTTTGAATCGCTCTCAAACCTGCCCGAGGCTTAAGACTGGCCGTCGCCTGCCGGAGGCACATTTCCGCCCGAGGCCGCAGCGGCCGCCGCACCGGTGTGCACGCCTTGGATCGGCTCAGCCGTCGCGGGGTTGAATTGTTGCCGGTCAGGTGTGTCGTCCGCGTGGAGATTCCATTGCTCGCGGGCATAAAGGACGGAATATTTCAGCATCACGCCGATGGTGGTCTTATAGCATATCGCCAGTCCGAAACGTCCCTGCAGAATGCCACCCCTGAAAATATAATACTTCAGAAATGTGATCGGCGGGCGCAGCAGCAGTTGCATGAAAGTCGCACGCCGGCCCGAGGCCGCCATGGCCTGGGCCAGAATGTAGGCGTGTTCCGCCATGCGTGGGCCGTCATTGAAATCCCGCAGATCAAACGGCGTGAGGCGGTTGTGCAGCAGGGGGCCTTTCAGGCGGGCGGTGCGATATCCCGCCAGCGGATGACGCACTTCCGGTGCACTCTGCGGCTCCCACCGAACGCGGCTTTTGTGCAGCAGCCGGAACTGATCATCCGGCGACCAGCACCGCACATACCGTCCGCCGATGTAATTCTTCCGCGGCATGCGGAATTGAGCAATCGACCCGGTACCGTCGGCTGTCAATCGGGCGATCTCCGCCGCGAGTTCCGGCGAGCATTCCTCATCCGCATCCAGCGCCAGCACCCAATCGTGCCGACATTGCTCCACGGCAAATTTTCGCTGTGCACTGTACCCCGCCCAGGGATGATGGATGAATCGCGGTCTGGCCCGGTGATTCTCAACGATTCTGCGGGTGTCATCGGTCGAACCCGAATCCACCACGACAATGTCATCGCACCAGAGGAGTGAATCGAGGGCCGCGGCAATGCGATGCGCCTCGTTCAGACAGATGATGCAGGCGGAAACGGAAATCGGCATGGATGTAAGAGTAAACCAAGTCCCCGCACGGAGAAAGTCACCCTGCAGAGAGTCGCAGGCAGACGGGGCCGCTGGATTCAGCGAGGGCGACGGGGATCGAACCCGCAACCTTCGGATCGACAATCCGATGCTCTAACCAATTGAGCTACGCCCCCGTGGGCGAAAGGTAAAGAATACCGCCTCGCCCGCCGTTTTTCAAGGAAGCCGCCGGCTGAGCGAACAGACACACCAGGGCAATCGCACACTCGGATCAGGTGGAGATCAGGCGTAGGAGATAGTTTTTGTCCCAGCCACGACGAAAACTCCGGCGGATGGATTTGCCGTCGATGGCCACCAGACGCCCTTGAGATGAATCCACGACCCCCTGCATCCAACGCATAAACCAATGCTCGAAGGCGTCGGGGTTCAGGCGTGAAAATAATCGCCCGAAGGTGTCATGAGATGGAATGCTGTTGGGCAAATCCAAAAATGCCTTGAGCCACTCTT
>JAKAVA010000049.1 GCA_021827645.1 Planctomycetota bacterium | reverse complement strand
GGCGGCCTTACAAGAGTCCTGAGAGACCCCAGAACCGAAAATCCAGGCATGTTTTGTGGTGGAAACTTTTGGCCCTGGTTGCACGATAATGCGGTTTTTACCCCAGAAGTGCGAAAGTTGGGTTAGTCAAAATCGATCGCATCGGCTACGATAAACGCGGAGTTTATATGATGCCGGAAGTTTCGTCTGAAAATAATGATCGCAGCCCACCGGCGACCGAAACTTGGGTGGCGAACTACGGCGACATACTCTTTCGCTATGTGCGTTTGCGGGTGCGCGATGACGCCACTGCTGAAGAACTCGTGCAGGAGACATTCCTCGCGGCGCTGCAGGGATTGAAGAATTTTTCGGGGCAATCGAGTTTCGGCACCTGGCTGGTGGGGATTCTCAAACATAAATTAAGTGACCACCTGCGGCGCCAGGGGCGGGAGAAGTCGGCGGAGATGGATGACGACTCTGCCGTGAATGGAATGTTCAATTCTTTCGGGCACTGGACATCGATGGCAACGCCGCATACCTGGAGATCATCGCCGGAGGAATTGGCACAACAGGCGGACACCCAGCGGTTGCTGAGGCTATGTATGGAGGCGCTTCCCGGGCGTTATCGTGAGGTTTTCGTGATGCGGGTGATGGACGAGATCGAGACGGACGAAATGTGTGAGATTCTGCAACTTAATCCGAATAACCTTTATATGATGCTTCATCGGGCGCGGCTGCGATTAAGGGCGTGCCTGGAAAGCAAGGGGATAGGCCGCGACTGAGGGTGTCGGACCGGATTGGAAAAGCATCGCATGTGGCGAGAAATTGGTATATTTTCCTGCCGTCAGGCGACGCGATTGGCGTCGGATCGGCTGGATCGTCAGCTGACCGTATTGGAGCGCCTCGAACTGGCCATACACCTGGCCTTGTGCGGCACATGTCGTGCCTGTGCCCGGCAACTGCGGGCGATTGATCTCTTTGCCCGCGGATTACTCAAGGCAACCAAACAACCGGGAAGTGCTGACGACCCGAGCCTTACGCCGGAAGCCAAGCTGCGCATGACGGAGGCGATAAGCAAAGCCCGCTCGGGATAATAGCGTCGGATGGATGGTTCGGCCGCAGGCGAATCAATGCCGATGCCGTTCGGTGGCGGCCTGAACGTGGGCTTACGATCATCCATTGTCAATAACTTGGCGGTGATCTGTAAGATTTCATCCCTTCAAGCGACTATCGCATAAGGGTGGTGCGCTAAACGTAACGGTGCGGAAGCGGCACGACACCCTTCGCGGAGGTTTCATATCCATGCAATCGCAGGGGAGATACTCTCTGAACATCCTCGACCGGCTTCGCTGGAGCCGCTACCACACCTCCATGACGGTCGTTTTGGGAATCGGCTGGCTGTTCGATTCGTTTGAAGTGAATCTGACCGGCGGCCTGCTTGGGACGATCAAGACGCAATTTCACCTTTCCACCTGGCAGGCGTCATTGATTACACCACTCTGGTTGGCGGGCATCATGGCCGGCGCTGTGTTGTTCGGATATCTGGCGGACCGGTTCGGCCGCAAAAAACTTTTTCTCCTGACGCTGACGATCTATTCCGCGTTTACCTTCTGCTCGGCGCTGGCCCCGGGATTCGGCTGGTTCATGGTGTTTCGTTTTCTGACGGCATTGGGTGTGGGCGCCGAGTATTCCGCCATCAATGGTGCTATTGGTGAATTGCTGCCGGTGAAACACCGGGGGAGAGCCGCGGCGATTGTGATGAATTTCTGGCCGCTGGGGGCGATGATAGCCGCGCTGGTGAGTTTATTATTTTTGAATCTGATTCCGGAGCAGGCGATTGCATGGCGTTTTGGCTTTGCGCTGGGGGCGGTGGGGGGATTGTTTGTGGCCTATTTCCGCCGCCGACTGCCCGAATCCCCGCGGTGGTTATTGTCGCGCGGGCGCACAGATGATGCCGTTGCCGTCGTAAAGCAAATTCAGCATTCCGCTGGCGGCGGGGACGAAACGGTGGCCAAGCTCGATGGCAGGGAGCCGCCGGTCGACAGCGCCAAGGGTGAGATACGGGCGGCGGGTAACATCTTCGCCAACCTGCGCGAGTTGGTGGTGCGATATCCTGGGCGTTTGCTGTTGGGCTGCACGTTAGATCTGTCGGAGGCGTTCGGCTACTACGGTGTCTTCACCTTTTTAGCGTTGGTGGTGCTGCCGCAGGTGAACATCGCCAATCGGCAGATGCCATGGTTTTATCTGCTCGGCAACGTGGGGGCGTTGGCGGGTGGTCTGCTGATGGCATCCATGTTCGATAAGCTCGGCCGCAAGATAACCGTGCCCCTCTTTTACACGCTCGCCGCCATCACCAGTTTGTTGATGGCGCCTGCAGCTGCAACGCATTCACCGCTGATGGTGCTTGTGGCATTCATGGCGGCGAATTTCTGTGCCACCGGTGCGTGGACCAGCGCGTATCCCACTTTTTCAGAAATATTTCCTACCCATCTGCGGGCAACGGGTATCGGCGCCTCGGTAGCGGTGGGACGAATCGGCGCCATTGCATCCGGTCCTCTCTTGGTCGCCGTATCTAAGACATCATGGGGCGATGCCGGTGTTTTCGGCATCATGGGATTTTTATGGCTGGCCGGCGCTCTGGCGATGATTCCGTGGGGCTTATGGGGCGTTGAGGGTTCCGGAGCGTCGTTGGAAACGATAGCCGCCGTCGTGCCGGTGGTGGCCGAATAGTATCGAGAATGCGGATGAATGTGACAAACGCCAACTACATTTCGGATGAGGCGACCCCATGGCGAATGGCTGTGATGGGGGGCGCCTACGGCAATGTGCCTGCCCTGAAGGCATGTGTTGAGGATGCGATCCATCATGGCTGCAGGACGCTGGCGTTTATTGGCGATGCCATTGGATGCTGCGGGCATGGGGGCGAGATCTTGGAACTCATCCGCCAACATTTTTCTCTCTGGGTGGCCGGCAATCACGAGCAGCAGGCGGCGGCGGGGCAAGCCCGGTGCGCGTGCGGCTATTCGTCTCCAGAGGATGAACGAACCGCGTGTGACGCCTTTGCCATCGCCCAACGCGGTATTACAGATGATCAACGCCGGTGGTTGGCCACATGGCCGGATCAACGGGTTGTGCCGACGCCAGCGGGCCAAATTCTTTTATGCCACGGCAGCCCTGATCGGACCAATGAATTTCTGTATGAATCAGAATTTTCCTCCGCCCGCTGGCTGCCGATGCTGAAAAAACGCGAATGGGTTGGGTTTGTGTGCACCCACACGGGGCTTCCGTGGATGCGGCGTCTCGGCCCGAATGATTTCGCCATGAACTGTGGCGTGATGGGAAAGCCGGACCATGACGGCGACACGGCCGTCCATTACGCGCTCCTGGAAGCACCTTCGCCCGGCGAATTGCGACTCTCGCTGCGGTCGGTCGGATATGATCATGCCGCTTGGGCACAGGAGCTTCGATCGCAGGGGATTCCGGAGATTTTCGTATCACCCCTGGAAACGGGTGTCTGGACAACGGGCGTGGCGAGTCTGCCTGAGCTGGAGCGAAAAGTTTATTCCGGCCGGCGCTGCTGCGAAACGCTCATATTGCGGAATAAGAATGAGGTGATCAAGGGATGAATTTACGAGTATTAAACCAAACGATGCAGAATGATTTTGACCTTCGGCTGGCCGACGCTGGCGTGGGGCCTCTGCGGGGTATGAGCATCGGGACGGTGCAGGTGAACATCGGCCTGACGTGCAATCTCGCCTGCCATCACTGTCATGTGGAATCCTCGCCACGGCGCACGGAGCAGATGTCGTGGGAGACCATGGAATGGACGCTTGCGGCGGCAGGGAAATCGGGTGCACGAACGATTGACATCACGGGCGGAGCGCCGGAAATGAACCCGAATTTCCGCCGATTTGTCGATGCCGCGCTGGCCGGAGGATTTGTGGTGATGGTTCGTACCAATCTCACCATCATGTTGGAAGATGGGTATCGGGATCTGCCGAAATTTTATGCTGACCGGGGCGTACATCTTGTCGCCTCGCTGCCATGCTATCTTGAGACCAACGTGGATCGTCAGCGTGGGAAGCATGTTTATCAGGAGAGCATTGAAATCATTCGGCAGCTCAACGCCTTGGGTTATGGATCCGATCCCAAACTGCCGCTCTACCTTGTATACAATCCCGGCGGCCCATCCCTGCCGCCGAACCAGGCGGAATTGGAAGCCGCATATCGAGAGCGGCTCGGTGGCGAATTCGGCATTCGCTTCACGCATCTGCACACGATCACCAATGTGCCGATTGGTCGATTTCTGCACGATCTCAAGCGTGACGGCCGCGCCGGCGACTATCAACAGTTGCTGGAGCGGAATTTCAATCTTGAAACCACGGCTGAACTGATGTGCCGCCATCAGTTGCACGTCGGTTGGGACGGTACCCTTTACGACTGCGATTTCAATTACGCCCTCGGACTGCCGGCGGAGGCGGCACACATCCGCGATTTTGATCCGGCCGCGTTCCTTGTCCGCCGCATCGTCACCGGATCGCACTGTTTCGCATGCACGGCGGGCTGCGGCTCATCCTGCGGCGGCAGTCTGGTGAGCGATGCCGAAATTGCGTGTAAGAATTCCCTTTCTGTCCAGACCAATTCATGAAGCAGGTGTTGATGGCCGGTGGAAGCGGCCGTGGCTTCGTCTCGTACTGAATTTGTAATGTATCGCAAAGTGGAGCCATCATGAGTGAAAATAAGGCCGTCTCGCCTGTGGCAAAGTGGGTGAACCGGGCCGCCCCGGTGGTGATCATCCTCTCCCTGATTGTCATAGCCCGATTGCTCCCCATCGGCGCTGCGATCAAGCTCGTGCAGGTGCATATTGCTCAATGGGGAATCGTGGGGATCATCGCATTCGGATTGCTCTATGTCGCCGCAACGGTGCTGCTGATTCCCGGATCAGCGCTCACTGCGCTGGCAGGCGTGCTCTTCGGCATATGGCGGGGTACGCTCATTGTTTCAATTTCCGCCACAGTCGGGGCGTCTGCAGCTTTTCTCCTGGGGCGCTACATTTTCCGCAGGTCCATTGAGCGCCGCCTTTCAGCCAAGCCCCGATTTGCGGCGATTGACCAGGCGGTATCGGCTCGTGGCTGGGTGATTGTGGCCCTGCTGCGGCTTTCCCCGATTGTGCCCTTCAATTTGAGTAATTATTTTTTCGGGCTTACCGGCATCGGGTTCTGGCGCTATGTACTGGCAAGCTGGTGCTGCATGCTGCCGGGCACGCTCCTTTATGTGTATCTCGGCTATACCGCTTCCCTTGCGACGGGGGCGGGGGCCGGTGGAGGCGTCCTTCATTGGGTGCTGTTGGGCGGCGGCCTGGTGATTGTCCTATGGGTGAGCCTGTATACGGCGAGATTGGCGCGCAAGGCCCTGGCTTCAGTTCCTAACACAGGAGTTTCTGCAGTGAAAACAGATGAATCCAAATCAGACCAGATGGGTTCCGGCTGGTCGGTTCGAACCACCGTACTCGGATTGCTCGCGATTTTATCGGTGAGCCTGGCCGCCTGTTCGTGGTTGAATCGCTCGGCCCTGGCAGGGCTCTTCGGTCCGCCACCGGTGAAATTGGTCAACAAGTTCAAATCCAATCCGAAAGGTCCGCAATTTGATAACAGTCTGTTCACTCGGGTGCTTGCAACCTACGTCCACCGCGGCGGATGGGTGGATTACGCCGGTCTGGCGGCACATCCGCAGAACCTGGACGCCTATATCGCCGAACTGGCCAAGGCGCCGTTTGGCAAACTCGGGCGCAACAACAAATTGGCCCTGCTCATCAATGCATACAACGCATTCACGCTTCGTTTAATACTCAATCATTATCCCGGTATCGGTTCCATCCGCGACATACCCTCCGCCCGCCGCTGGACGTGGGTGCATTGGAACATCGGCGGCAAACTCTACAGTTTGGATCAGATTGAACTCATGCTCCGCAGCGACTTCGCCGATCCGCGGATTCACTTTGCGATCAATTGCGCCTCCATCGGTTGTCCGGAACTTGGGCGCAGGGCTTACGAGCCGACTACCGTCAACGCGCAGCTGCAGCAGCAGGCGATTCGGATCAACAACAACCCCCGCTGGGTTCATTTTTCCAAAAGCGGCCGGACGCTTGATCTCACCCAGATTTACTCCTGGTACAGCGGAGATTTTCGTCAGGCGGCCGGGTCGGTATTGAAATTCATCGCCCGGTTTAATAAGAAGGTGGCCGCAGAATTGGCCCAGGGTCAAACCCCGAATATATCGTACCTGCCCTACAGTTGGCGCCTCGACAGTGTGGCCAATCGCCCAATCACAAAAGGAAGCTGATGATGGCAAACGCGGTTACGGAAAACATCCCGGCATTGGAGCCGCTGGACCCGCACAATGAGCGGTTGCAGGCCAATGTCCATCCGCCTCACTGGCGGCAGCCGAAGCCCAAGCCTCTTTACGACCTCGTCGTCGTTGGCGCTGGAACGGCCGGACTCGTATCGGCCGCCGGTGCGGCAGGGCTGGGGGCGAAGGTGGCGCTGGTGGAAAAGGCGCTGATGGGCGGCGATTGTCTGAATGTCGGGTGCGTGCCATCCAAGGCGCTGATTCGCTCGGCCGACGTGCTGGCCGATCTTAAGCGGGCCGGTGAACTGGGGGTGCGGGTTGCAGGCGAAGTGACCGCAGAATTTCCGCTTGTCATGGAACGCCTGCGCCGGCTTCGGGCCGGATTGAGCGGCCACGATTCGGCGCAGCGATTCAGCGAATTGGGTGTGGATGTCTTTATCGGCGAAGGACGTTTTATTGACGGCCGATCGGTCGGTGTGGATAACAACGTCCTGCGCTTCAAAAAGGCCGTGATCGCCACCGGTGCTCGCGCTGTCACACTCCCCATATCCGGCCTGGCGGAAGCGGGGTATTTAACCAATGAAACTCTCTTCAGTCTGACGGAATTGCCGCGGCGTTTGGCGGTCATCGGCGCCGGCCCGATTGGATGCGAAATGGCTCAGGCGTTTGCTCGCCTTGGTTCACAGGTGACATTGCTGGAACAGCAGAAGCAACTCCTGCCACGGGAAGACCGCGACGCGGCGGCGGTGGTTGAAAAAGCCTTTCGTGAGGATGGAATTCAGATCGACGACCACTCCCGGATTGTTCGCGTGATAAGCCGGGGCGGTGAGAAAATATTGGAATTGGAAGACTCGGAAGAAGGACGTCGGGTGGTGCCGGACGGCGGCGACAATCTCCAACCGGGCGGCAAACGTCAGCTGTGCGTGGACGCCATCCTGATCGGCGTCGGGCGGGCGCCCAATGTCGAGGGATTGAATCTGGAAGCCGCCGGCGTTCAATACGACGCGCGCAGCGGCGTGAAGGTGGATGAATGCCTTCGAACCACCAATCGACGGATATTTGCCGGCGGTGACATCTGCAGCCCCTACAAGTTTACACACGCGGCTGATGCCATGGCACGAATCATCATCCAGAATGCCCTTTTTTTCGGCCGAAAAAAAACCACCGCTCTGATCATTCCATGGTGCACCTACACCGACCCGGAAATAGCCCACGTGGGTCTTTATGCGGCGGAAATCGAAAAGCGGGGTGTGGCGTTTGATACCATTCAGCTGGAGCTTGCCGAAGTGGACCGGGCCGTGCTGGACAGTCAAACAGCGGGTTTTCTGAAAGTGCATGTGGAAAGAAAGCGGGGTCGCATTCTGGGGGCTACGCTGGTCGCCAGCCATGCCGGCGAGATGATCTCTGAATTGACGGTGGCAATGGCGGCGGGGATGTCGTTGGGATCCATCGGGTCGATCATCCATCCCTATCCGACGCAGGCGTCGATCATTAAACAGGCGGCCGACGCTTACAACCGCAAGCGTTTGACGCCGCGGGTCAGTGCGCTCCTACAGTGGATGATTAAATTAAATCGATGAAGGCACGGCGGAGCGGCCGTATCGACTTGTGTGGTATCGCAGAAGGAGACTTGAAATGAATCGGATGCGTGGTGTCAAAGCAGCGACGTTGTGTGCGGCCGTCGTGTGGGTCGTGTCTGCAGGCTCGGCAGCCGCAGCGGGTGCAGACACACTGGGGCAACTCGTGGCCATGGTGGAGGGGCAATCAACCGATCCTCCGGCATCGAGTTTTGAACATGTCGGCCCGACCGATCCCTCGTCGCGATATTTCTTCGGACTGTTGGATCATCGCAGTAAGCTGGCCAAAGGTTTTTTCCCGGGCACATTTCTGGCCGCCAATGTCGCAGCGCAACGGGAAGTCGCCATGACCTGGTATCATTTTGAAACTGGCCACCAGCAGTTGGACCTTTTCTACAACGAATTCAAATGGGGTATGGATCAATGGACTCTGGAGTTTCAGGCCCCCTATCAGCACGAGCATGTGTCGTTTCCGGGCGCAGCACCCGGTGCGCCGACAAGCCGCAATTTTGACGGCATGGCGAATTTTGCCATCATCATGCGGGCGCCGATTTATCAATATGTAAGCCGCAGTGGGTTTTTTGATTATTCATTGGTTCCGGGTCTGGAGATTGATGCCCCGTCCGGCTCAGCCGTGAGCACGGGCACGACCATCACGCCGCGGATGATGCAGGCGATCGGACTGGGAAATCACATCAGCGTGATGACCAGCGTTGGAATGTCATTTTTGACGGGACCGCATCAAGGCGGAGAAAAGGATCTCACCTGGGATGCCGTGCTGGGGTACAACATTTACCATCGAAATCTGCCAATCCCGTGGATAGCGGATATTACACCCGTCTTTGAAATTGTCGGCTCCGATCCAATCTCCGGCCCCAATAGCGGCCACCAGTCCATCTCCACGCTCTTCGGCGTGGAAATTAATCCGGAACCCAAATGGGGCTACCTCACGCCGTATCTGGGTGTGGGCGCCGGGCCGGCGATCACAAGCTCCGCCCGCCGCGGCGGCGATTGGGTACTCTCCGCTTATGTCGCCTTTGCTCTGCCTTGAAAAAGGGTGACGGCCAGGCGGGGACGACGAAGCCGTCAGCCGACCGAAACGTCATCGCGCCGAATCCACCCCGGACTTTTGCCCTTGGCGGGATTTGTTTCTTCGCTGTGAAATCAGTTCGTGCCCAATGGTATAGAAGATTTTGACTCCGGCGGAGAAAATACCCCGTAGCGTGCCGGAGATTTTTGACTTGCCGATTCTCCGTCGATAATTCACGGGCACTTCAAGAATTTTCAGGCCGGATGTCACGGCCCGAATCTGCATCTGCACCGTCCAGCCGAAGTTGCGGTCGTCCATTGCGAGCGCGTCATAGCCGGCACGTCGAATGGCACGGAATGGCCCCAGATCGGTGTAGCTGCGGCCCCAAAACAGACGAATCAGCGTGCAGGCCAGCACCCCGCCGATATATTGCTGCGGAAGCAGCGCGCCGCGCTGGCGCGACCCCATCACCCGGGATCCGATGACCATATCCGCCCGGCCGTCGATGATCGGTTCCACCAATTGCCCCATGTCTGCCGGATAATCGCTCAGATCGGCATCCAGAAAAACCAGTATCTCTGCATCAGTGGCGGCGGCACATCCGGTCAGGCAGGCCTGCCCATACCCACGCCGCAGTTCGACGATGACATCGGCGCCTGCTTCCCGGGCGCGGTCGGCGGTGGCGTCGGTTGATCCGTTATCAACCACAATCACACGCTTGACCCACGATGGAATTTCACCGATCACGCGTGCGACGGAATCCTGTTCGTTAAGCGCGGGAATGATCACCACAACGGACACGGTGGACAGGCGGCTATCCTTTGCATCGGCCATCATGCAACTCCGGAGCGGGCAATGTCGGGTGATGGCGTATTTGCCTCGACTGCAGCGGGGACTTTCTGTAAAAATCCGCTCAGTGCCGGGATAAACAATTCAAGCACCAGAAGGATGATGACGGGAAGATGCTCAAACCAGACAACAAACGGATATTGAAACAAAAGATGATACAGGCCGAGCGTGCATGACCAGAGGAGCCATGATGGCCTGGGGCATATCGCCAGCATCGGCACCAGCCAGGTGTAATACCACGGAAAATTGGTCGGGCTTAGCAGAAATATCAGTGCGGTGAGAAAGAGCCCGGCGCCGATCAGTTTGCGGGCGTTGTCGGCACGGCGCAGCAGGAGCGGTACAGCGCCGGCGTAGATGATCAGAATGGTCGCGATCGCCGCCATATGGGCTGATTTCCAGGTGGGAGTGAAATGGCGCCACAGGCGGAAGAGCAGATGAAACACCAGCGTATTCATTTGCCAATAATCCGTATACGCTGAAAGCGACTTAAACGCTGCGGGGCCGGTGACAAGCATCGGTGCCAGTGCGATAAGAGTTGAGACAAGAGTTACGACGAGGATAACGGCCAGCCGAGCCGGTCGCCGGATGTACGCCCGGGCAAGAACCAGCACGAGAACCACCGGCCAGAATTTGGCAGCGATGGCAAACCCAAGGGCCAGCGCAGCGGGGATGCCCCGGTCGCATGCGAGAAAAAAGAAGAACAACATCACAAAAAAAATCGTGATGGCGTCGAGATGCGCCTGCAGCGCAAAGGCATCAATCACGATCGGATTCCACCAATAAACCAGCAGCCAGATGCGGGGGAGCTTAAGGCGGCGCAGCGTTAGCGCGATGAGGACAGCAGTTCCAGCGTCGAATGCCAGCAGCATCCCCTTCAGGCTCAGGATGTTCGCCGGGCTCAACCACGCGGCAGCCGCAAAAACGGCTTCGCTCACCGGCGGGTAGATGGTCGGCAGATGGTTGTGGTTAATGCGTTGAATCAACCGACGATGCCGAATCGCCAATTGATGGAGCTCTGTCGGCAACCCCACTGTTTTACCTTTGAGCGCCTGAGCCGGACTGAATCGCCACGGATTCTGCCCCTGTATCCATACGAGTCCGTCCCAGAGATACCGCTTGGAATCCGTTTGATGCAACGGAGGTGCCGGCAGCAACACGAGGCGGCACAATAATCCCACACCCACGACCCACAGCCAGATCCAGCGGGGCAAGGGATGCCGCATGGCCATGCACGCAACGAGAAAAGCGGCGCCGGCTATCACCAAGGTGGCAGCCACTGCGGCGCTGCTAGTCCCATGTTTCGGATGAAGGGCTGCTATGGCTGCGACGACCGCCGCTGTGGACAGCAGCAGACCGGTTGCAACGATGGCGGCCGCAGGCCACGCGTCAAGCCAATTCCGTCGATTCACAGTCCGGCAACTCACAACACCCCATTAGTCATGCTTGGGTTATCAATCTGACAATAAAGCGGTCGTATGGATCGAAGATCGTCATTCACTTCACGGATCGTATCGCAGGCCAGTTCAAGACGCCATACACAATCAAAAAAACAGGCATCGGGTGTAAGATGTTGGCGGCGCCTGCGACGAAAATGATGGGCTGCCGAGATGTCGACGCGCCCATTGGCGGAGAAGATACGTTTTGAAACCGTTAAACGGTGCATCGGCCAAGTCGGTTCCGGAGATCGCTGCAGGCGAATCGCCAACGAACGGTGTTTTCGTCGGGCGGGATCGGGCGAATCTCCGCACGGTTCGCTTCGGAATCGTGGTGCCATGCCGCGGCGATCAGGCCATTTTGCCTTTGTGTCTGGAATCGCTACGACCATTTTCGCACGCCGGAGACCGTATTATTGTCGTGGACGGTGATTCCGATCCCACCGTCAAATCGGCAACGCTGGCGAGGAATATGTTTTATCGGGCAGACGCAGATGGTCGTCGCGGCTTTGCCATTGCTGCGGGCGTGCAGTGGCTGCTGAGCACCAATGTGATTGATGTCCTGCTCATATGTCATGCGGACATGCAGCTGAGCCCGTGCACGCGGGAATCGCTGGTCAATGCGTTGGGGCCGGATGCATGGCGGGAGTGGGGATGGTTGGGGCATCGGATTGATGACCATCGACTGAAATTTCGTATTGTGGAAAGAGGCAATCGTTTCCGGGCAGTGGCACTGAAAATGCCTTACGGCGATCAGGGCATGTTTGTCGGCGTGGAACTCCTTTCCGAGATCGGCGGGTGGCCGCTACAGCCGCGCATGGAAGATGTGGAACTCTCGCTCCGGTTGCGCCGAGTGAAAAAGCCAACCCCGATCGATGCCCCGGTTACCATCGGATCGCGGCATTGGGCACGCGGCGTCTGCCGAAGCACCGTTCGCAATTGGTGTTTCGCTGCGGGGTACATCTTCAAACGGCGGACTTCGACCCGTGAGATCGCCCGATGAGCACCGATCCATTGAAGCCTCATTTCGCCGTTGCCTCAGTAGCGGTAGTGCTGGTGGCCAAGGCGCCTGTACCGGGCAGCGTCAAAACGCGTCTGACATCCCACATCACCGCGCAAACGGCCGCCGAAATTCATGCTGCGTTTCTGGATCATGTCCGCCGCATGGCCGAGCAATGGGCCTCGGAAACGGTTGGGATTGAACTGGTGCTGCTTTTTGCTCCGCCGCACGATATCAGTCCGTGGGAGGGGTGGGAGCATTGGCGCAAGCTTCCGCAGCGCGGTGGCGATCTCGGGCAACGGATGGAGGATGCTCGCCACCGACTTTCAACCGCACTAAACGCCGGTTGCATCTTTATTGGCGCCGACGCACCGGAATTAACACCGAATCGGCTCGCATGGGCCGCCGCCGAAGTAAATGGCGGCCGTTACGCCATGATCCCCGCCCACGATGGTGGATATGTATTAATCGGCGTGCCGCAGTTCAAAACATCTTTGTTTGAAGGCATTGCATGGGGCACGGCGGCAGTAGCAAACCAAACCCGCCAAGCGGCGGCTGAGCATCATGACACCATTTCAGAACTCCCACCGATGCACGACATCGACACCTACGCCGATTTAACCGCACTCCTGAATCGTCTTTCCGCATCGCCGGAACCGTGGGCGCTATCCCTGCGGCGGCGTCTGGCAGAGTTAGTCGGTCATGCAACTGCCAGCCGCGAATCATGAAACGGAGTCGGCCCGAGGTCTCGATGCAGCGACGACCACCCTTCCGTTCACACCTTTCCTGGCGATATAACCGCAAGCTCCTGCCGGATGGCATCAGTCGGGTGTCGGCGCCGGCTGCGGAGATTGCCCCGGCATGCGGCAGAATCCCTGCGACGGCAGATCGAGCGCCGCGTTAAATTTGGATGACAGATTCTGAAACGCAATCAGCCCCGTCAGTTCCACAATCGTATCCTCATCCCACCGGGCCTTGAGCCGAGATCGCAGTTCATCGGTGACCGTATTGAGCGTCATCGCTTCGGCGTATTCGAGGGCCAGACGCTCATCATCGGAAAATAATTTCCCGTCCGCAGCACGCCAGTGCTCAATCGCGGCAACCGCCTCCATGGATACGCCCCGTTTCCGCAGGGTGGCGGAATTGATATCGATGCAAAAGGCGCAATGGTTGATCTGCGAAACGCGCACCGTGACGAGACTTCGCAGCGACGGCGGCAGTGGCGAAGAGCGGCGATCCAGAGCGCCATAGAGCAGCGCAACGGTTGCGAACACCTTGGGCGAACGCCCCCAGATCATGCCCGGCTCCAGAACACGGCCATATTTTCGCTTCTGCTTCCAGAAAAATAGCCGGATAAAGAGTGGATAACTTGATAACGGCTTCGCATAAACAGTTTGCATCATATTCTCCGCAAGATCAGTCGGCCGACATGCGAATATTTTACGCGGCCGACCGGCGGGCTGCGCCCGGGCCGTGATCAGTTGAAGTAAATCTCAGATTTCAAATTTGAGATTTAAGATTTCAAATTCAGTCGCGTATGGCGTGCTTGCGGCGACTTGTTAAACTGATTGTTGGGTCTGGGCTCGGCCTTGGTGCCGGCTCCAGCCATTTCGTGGAGGAGGCTTTATGTCCGGTGTGGAAAAGTGCGACAACTGCGGCCGCGAACTCGGGCGGCTGGAAAACGACATTTATCAGGAGCATCGCGTTTGCCGCCCCTGCTGGGTGCGACTCTCCGCCGGGGGCGCGGCGCCGCCCACGGCGCCGGCGCCTGTTCCAGCCGGGCCGTCCGGCGGGACGGTCGTGCAGGGTTACGCACGGGCGCTGCTGGCGCTGGTTGTTGGCATCCCGGCTGCAATGTATGGTATGGAAGCTCTTATGCGCGGGGCGCTGGTGGCTGGCGTGCTTGCGGGGTTCGTCTTGGCCCTCTCGGTTTACCTGATCTACAGCGCGATCAAGATGAGCAGACCGGCAAGGCCCCGCCAAGGCGGTTCCCGTGTAACCTCGAACGCGCGGCCCGAACGGCCGAAGGTTGAGTACGCCTGCGCCGCCTGCGGATATCGCGCAGAGACCGAGCCCACAAAAAAATGTCCGCGCTGCCACGCCCGCTGGGAAAGGGTCTGAGCAGCACGAGCGCCCGACGACCCTGTTACGTCTATGCCGGTCGCTCCGCGGGCTGACACGGAAGTGCGCGGTGCCGATGCGAGGCAAAAAACATTGAACAAACTCCTATTGATCCTGATCGTTATCGGTTTGCTGGCGGCAGCCATCGGCGGCTTTTGGTGGTATCGACGCGGCCGCCGCCTGACATGGACGCAAGTCAATACGATGATTCATGATAATTTTTCCCAAGTTTCGCAGTTGTCCGTTCACACGCTCCATGCGTGGCTTGCCGATCCCCACAAGCAAAAACCGCTTCTGCTGGATGTCCGCTCACGAATGGAATATGAAGTCAGCCACCTCCATCACGCCCGGTGGGTGAACGCGAAGGAATCAGTGGCTCAGGCACTGGCGGGTGTACCGCACGACCAGCCTATTGTTGCGTATTGCTCGGTCGGTTATCGCTCAAGCGCCTATTGCGCCCGGCTGATGAAAGATGGCTTTACCGACGTGCATGATTTGAGGGGCTCTATTTTTCAATGGGCCAATGCCGGTTTTCCGGTCTATCGCAATGGCAAAATAGCGCATCACGTGCATCCCTATAACCACCATTGGGGGCAGTTGCTCAAGCGGTCTCTCTGGGCATTTCATCCGCCATCTGCACAACATTGATCATCATCCGAATCGACGGTTCAGTGCGCCCTTGAGATCAAGCAGGCACTTTGATCATGCCATCACTTTACGGCGACATGCCGGACCACGGGCTTGGTGTTGTGGGTCTGGTCTTTCATCGCCACCAACTCTGCCTGCTGGTGGGCAAGCTGGGCAATCGATGCATACGTCAACCGGCCACTCTCACGCAGAAGGTTCAGCATGTCCACGCAGGTGGTGTATTTGGCCTGCTGGTACGTCAGATTGGCCGAGAGGTAACGATCCTGAGCCGTGATAACATCCAGATTCGTCGCCAGGCCGACGCGGTAAGAGTGCCTCGCCTGCAGGAATGCCGCCCGTGCGGCGTGCATTTCGGTGCGTGTGTCCCGGACAAGTTCGCGCGATGTCACCCAGTCTGAAAGGGCGATGCGTACCTGCTCATGTATTTTGCGGCGCAGCATCTCCTCTTCCAGCATGGCCTGGCGCAGCTTAGAATACGCCTTCCGCACATCGTTGTAGATCATGCCCCCTTCAAAAATGGGAAAATTGACGGTAAATAAGCCATTCCACCAGCTGTCACTGGGAAAGCTTTCCTTATAGAGGAATGTGTCAAAATCAATCGACACGCTCGGAAAATATTCGGCCATTGCGACGGTAACACCCTTTTCCGCCACCGCGACGGCATCCTGATCCGCCCGCAAGTCTTCCCGGCGGGCCAGTGCCACCCGATCAAGTGCCTCAAGCGTGGGGATATGCGCCGGTGGGCGGAAAAGATTAACCAGCCGGGCGTGGTTCAGGCTGTTCACACCAATCAGATACGCCAGCGTCGCCCGGCTGCGCTCCACGAGATTCTCCGCGTTCGTCAACTGCACCTGTGTGCGGGCTTCATCCGCCTCATCCTGCAGCACGGAGAGCCGCAGTGCGATACCGGCCCGCAGTTTTCGCAGTTCGCTCGCCACCGTAGCCCGTTGCACGGTAAGGGTGCGCTGAAGCACCTTCACCGACCGCTGCGCCGAGAGAACGGCGTAATAAGTCTGGGCGGTTTCCAGCAGCAGATCCGACTGCAGGTTCAGAAGCAGCGATTTCTGCACCCCGGTGTATGATCCCGCCGCTGAGATGGCGGTGGAATCGCGCAGGATGTTGACGTTCAGAGTCGCGGCAAGAGGCGTGTCGAAATAGTGTGTCTGGAAAAGGTTGCCGAACCCGGGAGGGAACTGCGTTTCATTGAATCCATGCCGCTGATAATCGGTCGGCGCCAAACTGACGGTGGGGAAGAAATTGGCAAACGCGCGATCTTTGGCAATCAGCGCCTGAAGATAGTTTTCACCTGCAATTGCCAATGATTCGTTATTATCATTGGCCATATGCAGCGCCCCGGCGAGGGTGAGCAGATGCGGAACTTTCCGCGGCATGGGCTGCGGGTTGGCATGGAGGATGTCACGGTAGTGATCCACCTCCTGCGTCTGATTGATACAACCTGATAATCCCAGCGAAACGGCCGCAACGGCGACCATGGAAATCAGAGTTTTAACCGGCTGCATACACATCACTCCACCACGACCGGGGCGCTCTTGAATGAAGGCGTTTTGAGCACCGCCGCAATCGGTAATACGAATAAAAACACAATCGCCAGTACGCGGAACGCATCCACATACGCGAGCATATGGGATTCGCGGCTGACCATGTTGTAAATTTCCGCCTGCGCCGCCCGGCCGGCCGCCGAGATCGCCAGTCCGCCGTGCACAAAGGCGCCCGATAAGGTGAGCAAACTGGATCGATAAGCCGGATTGAGAACATTCACCCGGCCGACGAGATAATTCTGGTGGATCTGGGCAACCTGCTTGACGAAGCTAACCGAGAGCGAAATGCCGACACTTCCGCCGATATTCCGCGCCAGATTAATGATGCCCGATGCATCCGCCAGCTTCTGCTTGGGAACAAATGCGAACGCGGCGGTATTAAACGGTACGAAGAGAAACGCCAGTCCCAGCCCCTGCACCACCCGGCACATCGCCAGGGAGCTGAAATCCGCATGCAGGCTCAGGCGCGACATCATATAAAGCGCAACCACATTCCAGAAAACACCGAAACTGATCAGCCAGCGCGTCGCCACCCGCGGGATAAGAAAACCCACCAGCGGCATCAGACAGAATACCACGATTCCGCCCGGCGCCAGCACCATTCCTGCCTGTCGTGCATCGTAACCGAACATCCTCTGCACCAGCAGCGGCAGCAGCGTCGTGCTGCCGTAGAGAATGCTGCCGAACATAAACATGCCGAAAGTGGCGAAGCCGAAATTCTTCACCTCCTTGAGCATTCGAAAATTGACAATCGGGCTTTTGTGTCGCCATTCCCACCAGACCGCCAGAGAGATGCCAAGGACGGCGGCAACGGCCAGTGTCCGAATGAGCGGCGAGGCAAACCAGTCGGCATCTTCGCCCCGATCGAGCATGATCTGCAAACTGGCCAGACCGACCGCCAGTAATCCAAGTCCAAGGTAATCAATCTTCGTTTCGCTGAGTTTAATCCGTCGATGGCTCGGATTGTCCTGCAGCAGGATGGAGAGAAAGAAAAGGGTGATAATACCGACGGGCACATTAATGAGAAAACACCACCGCCACGTGAAGTTGTCGGTGATAAAGCCGCCCAGCAGCGGGCCGAGCACCGGTGCGACCACCACCACAATCCCGTAGGTGGCCATCGCGGCACCGATTTTTTCGGGCGGAAAGACATCCCGCAAAATCGCCTGGGCACCGGGTTGCAGCCCGCCGCCGCCCAGTCCCTGCAAGATGCGGAAGAGAATCAAGATCGAAAAATTCGGCGCCATCCCGCACAGCAGGGAACTGATCGTAAATAACGCCATACATCCCATGAAATAGCGCTTGCGACCGAATGCGGCACTGAAAAAACCGTTCAGCGGCAGCACGATGGCGTTGGCCACCAGATAGCTGGTCAGCACCCACGTGCTCTGGTCAATGGATGTCGCCAGCGAGCCGGCGATGTGCGGCAGGGCTACATTCGCAATGGTGGTGTCCAGCACCTCCATGAACGCCGCCATCGCAACCACGGGCGCAATCACCCACGGATTCATGGCCGGTCGAGCCGGCTGGGGAATCGCGGCCGCGGCGCTCATCGGACTTTCACCTCCGGCTCGCACGACATGCCCGTTACAAGAAACGGGGCATTTTTCGGCAGATGCTTAAAGAGGATTTTGACGGGAATACGCTGCACCACCTTCACGAAATTGCCGGTGGCATTTTCAGGCGGCAGCAGACTGAAGGCGGCACCGCTGCCCGCTTGAATGCTCTGCACGTAGCCGTGAAAGGTAAATTGTGGATACGCATCGACGCTGATGGTCACCGGATCGCCCGGTTTCATGTGGGTTAAATCGGTTTCCTTGAAATTGGCCACCACCCATGTTTTTTTACTGACGATATTCAGCAGGCTCTGGCCGATGGAAACATAGTCGCCCGGTTCAATGGCTTTTTTGGTTACGTACCCGCTGACCGGGGCGTAAATTTTGCAGTACGACAAATTAAGTTCTGCCAGCGCCAACTGTGCTTTCAATTGCTTGATGGTTGCCTTACTGGAACTCACATTGCTCCGCTTCTGGCCCACCTGCTGCGGAACTACGTCGTAGGCGGCTTCTTTGGCTTGCGCCTCAACCAACTGCGCCTTGGCCTGCTGAACTCCCGCCTTGGCCGCCTCAATGCCCGCCTTGGCGGCAAGCACATTGGCGTTCGCCTGCTTCACATAAGCAATCTTCGCCAGCAGGGTCTTGCGGGCGGCAAGAACGTTGGCCGCGGCAGTGACGGCATCGGCGCGATACGTGTCGAGTTGAAACGGTGTGACATCACCGGTCTTCACCAACCCCCGATAGCGACGGTAATCGCTGTTAGCCCGCTGCGATGTGGCCATCGCAGCGGCGAGATTCGCTCGGGCTCGTGCCACATCCGCCTCGGCCGACGCTACCGAGGCTTGCGCCTGTGCCAGCGTGCTGGCCGCCTGCAGGACGGCCGCCTGCGCGGTGGCAAGGCCTGCCCGCGCAATCTGAACGCCGGCAATGGCCTGATCCAGCGCGGCTGTCGCGCGTTGACGCGTTAAACCCAGCTCATAATTTGAGGCTGCGGCTTTCGCCTTGGCGTTCTCAATTTGGGCCTTGAGGATGGCAACCTGGGCGGCGTAGGGGCGTGAATCCAAGGTTAATAAAAGGGTCCCCTTTTTCACATATTGGTTATCCAGCACATCAACCTTTAATATCTGCTGGGCAACGCGCGGCGCCACCGCCGTTATGTGGGCCCGAATAAAGGCATCGTCCGTGGACGCGTAATTCAGCGAGTGAATGTAATACGGAATGCCCAGCGCCAGGCCAAGAATCAAAATCACAAGACCGCCGATCAGGAAAACCTTTTTACGTTTTCCATTCTTCTCCGGCGGCGTGGCAGCCTGCGGTGGCCGCGAGGTGCTGCGAAATGTCTCTCCGGCACCCGGTGGTGGTGCGGGTTGCAGGTCGGTCTGTGTCATATCAGCTTGTACTCCAATTTAACTTCCGGCGTAAGCCTCATGCATGCACTTTTCGGCCGGTTACCCATATTCCGTTATGATTCCCCACTGTCCATATCCGTTTTAGTTTGCTGCTGCCTTGGTCGGCTGCGCTTCCATCAAAGAGGCTATTCCGCCCAGCGAGAAGCGGGCGATGTTGGCGGCAATTTCGTCGATCAACTCTTCCGTATATTCCGTCTTACCCCGCAATCGCAGAATGACATGGCGACACCGATAATAAAACAGGCACTGCCCCACAATGCATTCCATGATCTGCTGTTCCAGCTCGGCCGGTGCATCGCCATGCAGACGCCGCACAATCGCGGAAAGACGAGCCCGGATCGGCTCCATCTTAATCCGGATCAACTCATCGAGGGCACTGGTCGGCTCGGCGATCTCCCGCGCCACCATTTTGTTATACCATTGCGGCCGATTCGGACTCACGAGTCGGGCTAAATATTGGCGGATGAACAACTCCAGCGCCACGTGTGGGTCTTCGCCCGGTTTGAGTTCCGGGGACGTATCCGCCGATTCGCCGCTGATCTGCCGACCGTAGGCGAGCACCTCGTGATAGAGTTTCTCCTTGCTGCCAAAGTAATAGTTCACCGCCGCGATGTTGGCCCCCGCACGCTGCGAAATCATCTGGATCGTTGTGGCCGAAAGCCCATACTCGGCAAATATTTCGCCGGCAGCTTCCAGCAGTCGGGTGCGTGTGGAGTCCAGTTCTGCATCCGGTTTTCGAGCCAACGCCAAATACTCCAATAAACCTGTCAAAGTGCCGCTTGCGAAAGCTCACTTCAAATACATAATTGAAACGAACATTTGAAAAGTCAAGTTGAGCCTGCGTAGAATGCATGCCGCCAATCGCGTCGGGTGCCGGAGTGTTGGCATCGGTCGACCTCGTGGGCGGCCAGTTGGTAAGGAGTTTGCTTGGGTATGTCTAAATTATTTGAAAATATGAACTTAGGGCCAGTTGAAGTAAAGAATCGCCTGGCCGTCGCCCCGATGTGCCAATACAGTGCCACCGACGGATGCGCGAGCGATTGGCACCTGCAGCATCTGGCGAATTTGGCCTGCAGCGGGGCTGGCACCGTCATGATTGAGGCAACCGCAGTGGAGCGCCGGGGGAGAATTTCTCATGGCTGTCTCGGACTCTATAGCGAAGCCAATGAACTGGCCCTGAAGAAAATCATCTCCTTCATCAAAAGCATTCGTCCCCGCGTGCGCATCGGAGTCCAGCTTGCCCATGCCGGACGCAAAGCCTCAACGCAGATTCCCTGGCTCGGCGGAGGTCCCCTCACCGCAGGGCAAGATGCATGGCAGACCGTCAGTGCGTCCGCCATAGCGTTTGACAACGGTTGGCATCTGCCGACAGCTTTGACCGCGGAGCAAATCCAGCACACCGCAGAGGCATTTGCGCAGGCCGCATCTCGCGCCGTGGCTGCGGGTGTCGATATCATCGAAATCCACGCCACGCACGGCTACCTGCTCCATCAGTTCATGTCGCCGCTGGCCAATCATCGAAAAGACCATTACGGCGGAAGTTTTAATAATCGCATTCGCTTTGCGATGGAGGTCGTTGAACACATCCGCCGCGCGGTGCCCAAAACCGTTGCCTTGGGCATGCGAATAACCGGAAGTGATTGGCATCCCGACGGTTGGCAAATTGACGACGCCTGCGAATTAGCACGACGCATTAAAGACAGCGGTGTGCACTACGCCTGCGTATCGTCCGGAGGGATTATTCCGCATATCCGCATCCCGGCAGAACCGGGCTATCAGGTCGGTTTTGCGTCGAAGGTGCGCCAGGCATCCGGCATCATTACCCGTGCGGTCGGCATGATCTCCGATCCCCATCAGGCGGAGGCGATACTTCAGCGCGGCGACGCCGATTGGATTGCCATGGCGCGGGCCATTCTTTACGACCCACGATGGGGCTGGCATGCCGCCGTTGCCTTGGGCGATCCGCCCGATGGACCGCCGCAATATGCGCGGGCGATTCCACCGCTGTGGAAGCCCTGATCCAGCGGCACAAGGTCGATTGTTTTTTCTCATACGAAGGCCTGAAGGCACGAAGATTTCGTCCCGGGATTCGCTTCCTTTATCGCACCGTCCCTGTGCACCCCGCAGCCATGATTTTATATTATTTTCACCGCAGGGGAAGGGAGAGAAGCCGATTTAACCGCAAAGGACGCAATGGTACGCAGAGGTTTCCGCAGCGAACTCATTAGCTTTGTCGTACCGTCTTGGCGATCTTTGCGGCATTATGCCAACTTGGTTCTGCGCCCACCATTCCTGGGGGAGCCCAGATTGGATAGGTGGTAACGGCATCCCAATATAATTTCATACTTGGCATGGTCAAAAAAAGAGCCGCCAACGCAATCAGGCAATAGTTTCCCCTTTCCGCGGCCCGTAAAGCACTTGGCCGCGTGTGTCTATTAGGCTCGCCAAGTGGTAGCCGCCGCGTTTAGGCTCCTCAAAAAAAACCCGGGCGAGCCCACCATCAAAAAAAGAATATCCAACACGCGGGAAAATCGGCGGGATAGCGAACCTCCCGGTGGTGTCCACAAAGCCGAATCGCAACTCGCCCTGCCGCTGTACCCCGACGCGGGCCAAGCCGTGGTGGAAAGACCAGGGCTCGATCTCTACGCGCCCCAGCCTCCCTCCGTGGTCGTACTTGCCGGCTAAAAACCTGGCCTCAAAGGCGAATTCCCCGTCGGTCCTGATGGCTCTCCATAGCCTGCCAACCCGCACCCAGATAAGGCCCTCGCTTAGGCCGAGAGCCCGTTTGAACCGGAACTCGATGACAACCTCACCCTCACTGTTGACAAGCCCGGCCAGGCCGCGCTCCCGAAAAAACGCAACCCCGCCACGGAAATCCCCCGCAAACTGCCTGCAGCGGCTTGGCCCAATTTTAATTCTCATCTGCCGGTCCAAGTACCCGCAGGCGCCACCGAGCTCAAAACCTGCCAACCCCTCGGAAAAAGCGGATGTCTCGTCGTAACAAAACTCCACCAGCGGCTTGCCCGAGGCATCGATGAACCCCCAAGAATTGGGCCCTGTCGCCGCATTGGCCACACCGCCGACGAAAGAGCGGATACTATGGAATGTTGGAGGAAACATCACGTTTCCACCGGTGTCGATCGCGCCTATCTTCCGACGCCTGTGGAAGCTCCATAGGCCCTCGCCGAGCTCGTATATCTGTCCAAATTTTTCGCTCAGCGGCAATAGGAATTTACCGTCAACCCCGATGATACCGTACCGTCCGCCCAAGCCGACGGCCGCCGCTCCGTCGTGGAAAAAACCTGCGTAGTCAAACCGCGGCGGGATGGCGACATCGCCGCGGCTGTCCAAGTAGCCGCGGCCGGCCCTCCCCGGCCTTAAGCGCCAAGGTATTAGAGTTTTGCTGCGGCCGCCAGCGGCGCGCGCCGTGCCGCCCTTTGCTTGGCCAAAGCCTGCCTCGCCGCTTGGGGCCTGCGTTTTACGGTCCATAGTCCAAATCACTCCGCAGGAATTACAACCTCATCCGGCCCAACGGGCTCCTCCACGGGGGAGACCGCCGGCTCGCTGGGGCCGGTGAACCAGTTGCCGACCGCCGTCCAAGCATTACCCACAGCGGCGAGGAATTGACGAACTGATAGGTATTCGCCCCGTTAATATATTGGGCCGGATCCTGCTCCATCCACCGGCCGAGGCTTGGGGCGCCGCCTGCCCGCGTACCGCCCGCGGCGAGCGCGTGCAAGTGGAACGTGTCGTTGCCGATCAACACTTTCCCGTTGACATTGTTGAAAGACATGCTGAGATCGTAGCTGGCAACCCCTCGCCATGGCTCCAGCTGGGGCCCAGAAATGTTTACTGCGCCCTTCAAGGCTATGTCGCTCGGGTCGGCAATCCCGGTCCCGTGCAGCGTGACATGCGTCCCCTCCGCATCCACATTCCCCACCGGCGAGGAATTGACGAACTGATACGTGTTGGCACCGTTGATAAATTGGGCCGGGTCCTGCTCCATCCACCGGCCGACGCTCGGCGAATAATCGCGATTGCGTTCATAATACAGCCCCGTCACCGCATCCAGCGTCATGCCCTGATACAGATGATTTATCGGCGGTTGCGTACGGCGGCGGCCCGCTTCCGACTCGTGCATTGAATTTTCATTGATGGCGACCATACCAGCCCCAACATTTCAATATCTATGGAGAACGATAACGCGCGGGGCAGCCTGAATCAAACGGTGTGCGAGACGCCCGCCCCCCCCCAATTTCCTCTGCGAACGTTATTTATCTCCGCGGTAGGAATAGCCACTCACCTCATGCGCCAGCATGAACGTGCTTGCTCAACTTTCTTCTGTTCAACTTTCACCTCTCTGGCGGCCCGGCCGCCCGTCCCCTGCGGTTAAATCGGTTTCTCCTTCCGCGGTTGGCAGCCATTCACCGCGGTGGCCAACGGCGGAATAAATCCACCGCCTCGCCTTTGGGATGACCGCATCCGGTGGGTGGGGACATCCGCTCTCCCCGGAGGTGCCTGAAACGTCGCCAATCCCAGCCTCTCGGCGCACCGTGGCACACTACCGCGTTCGGCCGGTTTTGGGCTAAGATGCTGTCGGTGAGTAAGCACCCGTGGTCTGAAACTCAAATGGAGTCTCGCGATGGCGAAGCAAACTGGAACCAGAAAGAAATCATCTCCCGATAAATCTCCTCCCGCTTCTCCCGTCCGGCAGAAAGCCGCCCCCGAAACCGCTACCCCGGCACCGGTATCGCCGCTGATGGGCCTGCCGTTCGAGCAGCCGATTGTAAAACTCGAACGGCAAATTCAGGAATTGATCGTGCTGCAGGAACAGAAAGGCGTTGACTACAGCCACGAAATCGCCAAGATGCGGGAAAATCTCATCGGTCTGATCAAAAAAACCTACGACAATCTCTCCGCCTGGGAAACCGTTCAGGTGGCCCGGCACCCCAACCGTCCGCAAACCCGCGACTATATCCACATGATCATCAAAGACTTCGAGGAACTTCACGGCGACCGGCGCTACGGAGATGACAAGGCGATTGTCACGGGTACGGGACGGATCGGTTCCCAAAAAATCATGCTCATCGGTCAGCAGAAGGGACGCGACACGAAGGAAAAAATTGCCTGTAATTTCGGCTGTGCCCACCCCGAAGGGTATCGCAAGGCCCTGCTGAAAATGCAGTTTGCCGCTAAATTCGGCCTGCCGGTGGTGTGCCTGATCGATACGCCGGGTGCGTATCCCGGTCTGGGCTCGGAAGAGCGCGGTGTCGCCGAGGCAATTGCTGTAAATCTTCGTGAGATGTCGGTGCTCCCCACGCCCATCATCTGCATTGTGATTGGTGAGGGCGCCTCGGGCGGGGCGCTGGGCATCGGGGTGGGGGATCGGCTGGCCATGATGCAGTACGCCTGGTACAGCGTCATCTCGCCGGAAGGATGCAGCGGAATCCTGTGGAAAGGATCGGCCAATGCACCCGATGCAGCGGAGGCGCTCAAATTAACCAGCAATCATCTGCGGGAGCTTGGCGTTATCGATGACGTCATCCGCGAACCGCTCGGGGGTGCCCATCGCAATCCGCGGGCTGCCGCCGACGCGCTGGAACGCTATATTGAACGCTCGCTCCGCGAACTTAAGAGTGTTCCGATTCCGCAACTGCTGGATCAGCGCTACAATAAAATCCGCCAGTATGGTGTGGGGGCCCTGACCGCCGACTGACAACGCCGTTCGGAAATTCCCGGCCGCGGGTATAAAAGCGGTATTGAGTTCATATGACCGGACGGAAATCCGGATGAATTTTCAGCAGGAAATACGTTAAGGAGAATGTGAATTTATGCTCACGGAGGTTCAACTCGCGGCAAGAATTAAACAAGTTGCCTATCTGGAGGGAGATTTTACGCTCCGGTCGGGCCGCAAATCCAAATATTATCTGGACAAATACCTGTTTGAAACCCAGCCGGACATTCTCGAATCACTCGGCGCTCTGATGGCCCGGCGCCGCAGTCCGAATGTTGCCCGCATCGCCGGCGCCGAACTCGGCGGAGTCGCACTGGCCGCCGCCGCGGCACTGGCCGCCAAGCTTCCGTTCTTCATTGTGCGAAACGCAAAAAAAGATTACGGCACCGGCAAAATGATTGAAGGTGCCCTGAACGCCGGCGATTGCGTGCTGCTGGTTGAAGACATCGCCACGACCGGTGGTCAGGTACTCGAGGCCGCCAAGGTCATCACCGCCGCCGGCGCGACGATCGATCTCATCGTGGCCGTCATCGATCGGCAGGAAGGGGCGCGGGAAAATATCGAAGCGGCCGGTTACCGGTTTGAATCCATCCTCACCCGCCACGATCTGGGGATATAAATGACCCGGACGCCGGACGATCATCTTCAGCATCATCGCCATCCGGTGCGCCGAGTGGTGCTTTCCATTATTAAATGGGTGATTGCCATTGTCGGTCTCTGGTATGTCATCTCGCACATCCACTGGAGCGACCGCGTCACCATCGCTGCCGGCGTCAACATCCGCAATGTGATCATCACCAAGGCGACGCCCATGAGTGTGGTGGCGGTGCATCATCATGTCTACGTGCTGGACTTCCGCCGCAAACCGATCACCGTCCGCCTGCCCGACGGAAAAACCATTCGCGCCTGGGCCACACATGCCCCCATTGATTTTCCGCCCACGCTCGGTCTCCCGGCCGACTATCTGGTGCAATCCCACGGCAAGCCGGTGGTGCAACTTGGGTTTCTGAGCCTCCTGACCCACAGTAAACCCCTGCCGCTGCTGCTCGCCTTTGCCCTGCTGGGCATTCCGTTTTTAATCACGGCCTGGCGCTGGCAGCGGCTCCTGCACGTCTGTCAGCTCAATCTCACCTATCGCCGCTGCCTGACGCTTACATTTCTCGGGCAGTTCTATTCCACCTTCCTGCCGGGAACCACCAGCGGCGATATTGTAAAAATCGTATACACCGGGCGGATCACCGGGCAGAAAACCAAAAGTGCCATCACCGTCATTCTCGACCGCGTCATCGGGCTGGTGGGACTGATCATCGTCGGTTTCACGGCCGCGCTGGTGGAACTGCTGCTCACTGCACATACCGGCGCAAAGGGGGCCGATCCCGTCCTGCTGCACGTGGTGATGTTGACCGGCGCGATGCTGGTTCTTACCGGCATCGGGTCGATCATCTATTTTTCCCGCCGCATGCGCCGCGCACTGGGACTGGACTATTTGATCGAAAAACTTCCATTGCCAGAGTTTCTCAAACATGCCGACCGGACGCTCGCCGCTTATCGGGGGCATCTGGGTGTGATCGCCGTCGCCTTAATTGCGAGCGTTATTTCACAGGCGGTTCTGCCGATTGCCGGATTTCTGGCCGGACAGGCCTTCGGTATGCACGATCCGCTCGGCTATTATCTGGCGTATATTCCGCTGGCCGTTCTCGCGGCCAGTATTCCGATTCTCCCGCCGCAGGGGATCGGCGTGATGGACTGGATCATCCTCCACTTTTTTGTCACCCGCAGTACCAACACCGCAAGTCAGGCCTTTGCCCTGACGCAGGCGATCCGCTTCCTGCCGATTATCTGGAATCTCGTCGGTGCGTGGTGGGTTGTCCGCGGCAATTACTCCCGCCCGCACGTCGAAGATCTGGACGAACTCACTCAAGGTGAGCCCGCAGTATCGCCGGGCGCATAGCCCGCCGCCGCAGCCTTCACGTGCCGCCGCGACGTGCACCAAGTAAATTCATTTCCTCGGTGCAGCACGATTCCTGCGCCGCCATTTGCTCACGGCGTGTCCCGCGCGCCGGCTTTCATTCACCGCGCGACGCGCGAATCGCCTCGACAGGTGATGATTTGATATCCAAGGCAAAATTCTGCGCAGCAGGGTTAGTTTGACGGGTGGAGCCATCGGCCAAGTGCGCCGGCGATAACGCCACCGACAATCGGCGCCACCCAGAAGAGCCAGAGTTGGCCCAGATAAGCATGACCGGCAATCAGGGCCGGGCCGGTGCTGCGGGCGGGGTTAACCGAGGTATTGTCTACCGGAATCATAATCAGGTGGATCAGCGTGAGGCACAGCCCGATGGCCACGCCTGCAAACCCTGCCGGAGCCTTCGCTGACGTGGCACCGAGTACCACGGTGACAAAAAAGAAGGTGCAGATAATCTCGCCGATTAATGCCGCCAGCATGCTGTAATGTCCTGGGCTGAGGCTGCCGTAGCCATTCGACGCAAAACCCCCGACTGCAAATCCCGGTTTGCCGCTGGCGATGGCGTACAATGCCCCGGCAGCCGCGATGGCGGCAATCACCTGCGTGATGATGTACGGGATGACATCGCTCCCCTTGGTGCGGCCGCCGACCCAGAGCCCGATGGTAATAGCCGGATTAAAGTGGCCGCCGGAAATATACCCCACGGTATAAATACCGGTGAGTACGGTAAGTCCGAATGCCAGAGCGACTCCGGCAAATCCGATCCCCAAGTGAGGATAGGCAGCTGAAATGAGTGCGGCGCCGCAGCCGCCAAACACCAGCCAGAACGTTCCGAGAAACTCCGCAATTAATTTCCGCTGCATCGTGATACCCCCCCAAAAAAAGAGATGCGGCTCAGCATCAAGCGACCCAAAGCCGTACTTACATGCCGTTGCCTCCAATAAAGGTATCCGCCCGCCGAATCGGCGGCAAGCGTACCGCCGTGCGACCGGTTCCCCCCCCGCACCGTCGCCGGCTTTGATTCGCCCGGAGAGTTCTTCCTTTATGCGGCGGCGGGGGTTAATGTTGCGCTAAGAATTGGCGTGGTGGAAAGTTTTTTCAATTTTTCGCTTGCGTGTTTTTTTTTTGGGTAGTATACTCCCATAATAGTGACGGTTCCGCATGTTCTGGGGGCCGCCATAAGGTGTGTTTAACAGTTCGGACTCTCTGCCGCGTTGGCTCGGCCATTGAGCGTTGGCTTGGGTTTGGGCATTGATGCCATGAGCGACGGGTACCAAGCGGCAACAGAGCCCGCCATGTTGTGAGGTTGTCCGTGGGCGACACTCATCACAGCTTGCGAATCCTGCGACGGTCAGGGCGACGCCCGATGCGGTTGCCTCTGCGATTCCCGGCTCTGCCCGCCGGGCGGCTCCGCTGGGCCTCCTCCGCAGAGGCCATCCTGATAATCGTCGCAGTTCTCAGCCTCATCGGTATCTTTTCCTCTCCTGTGCTCGCCACGCCGGCAAACGCAAAGGCCAAGGCCCAGTTAAAAATTCCGCATGTGCCTTTGGCGCAGGTGCCTTGGCAAAGGCATTTCAGTCATCCCACCCCCATCTTTATTCCACCGATGGTCCTCCCACCGATGAGTCTCCCGTGGACTGATTTCCATGTGATGGCATTGCATATCTCCCATGCCGGGATCAACAATCGGCATAAAGGGTCGGATTCCGACGGCCATTTCATCATGGCCATGTGTCAGGACAGACAGGGGAACCTGTGGCTGGCCACGGAAGGGGCAGGCGTGTATCGGTATGATCCGTCAGCAGCCCAGGGGAGACGCTGGACACAGTTCACCAAG
>JAKAVA010000008.1 GCA_021827645.1 Planctomycetota bacterium | reverse complement strand
GAATCCGACCCTTTATGCCGATTGTTGATCCCGGCATGGGAGATATGCAATGCCATCACATGGAAATCAGTCCACGGGAGACTCATCGGTGGGAGACCCATCGGTGGAATAAAGATGGGGGTGGGATGACTGAAATGCCTTTGCCAAGGCACCTGCGCCAAAGGCACATGCGGAATTTTTAACTGGGCCTTGGCCTTGGCGTTTGCCGGCGTGGCGAGCACAGGAGAGGAAAAGATACCGATGAGGCTGAGAACTGCGACGATTATCAGGGTGAGCACTGCGGAGGAGGCCCAGCGGAGCCGCCCGGCGGGCAGAGCCGGGAATCGCCAAGGCAACCGCATCGGGCGTCGCCCTGACCGTCGCATGAATCGCAAGCTGTGCTGAGTGTCGCCCACGGACAACCTCACAACATGGCGGGCTCCGTTGCCGCATGGCACCCGTCGCTCATGGCATCAATGGCAATGGCCAAGCCAACGCGGTAGAGAGTCCGGACTATTAAACACACCCTATGGCGGCACCCAGAACATGCGGAACCATCACTATTATGGGAGTATATCAACGGCACAAATAAACACGCAAGCGAAAAATTGAAAAAAACCGACAATGCCAATTCTTAGCGCAACATTAACCCCCGCCGCCATGGAGGGTGGACGGCACCAAGCGATTTGTACGCCGCCTACAGCCGATGGTGCGAGGCAAGCGCGGAGCGGCCGATGGGGAAGAATCAGTTTGGGGAAGCCATGGTACGGAGCGAATTTGGAGCGGACCGGAGGAATGCAGGACGGGGCTGGAAGGGGGTCGAATTGAAGCCGGAATTTTCGCCCAGTTTGGCGTAGCGCCGTGACGCGTGGCGCATCGTGACGCGATTTTCCCTATGACGCTATATGAGAATAATTTATTCTGCTCATACGGAAACTCGCGCCACCTCACGTCACGCGTCACAGAACCCGCATTATTTTGCAAATAACGCCAGTTTTGTGGACACACCTGCGACTGCCATTTTGGCAATATGTGGGTTCCGGCGGGTCGGCGTGGCCGAGGGGTGGCAGTTTGGCGATCCGGTGCGTCGGGCTGCGATTCACCACGATCCATGTGGTGCCGGAGCAGCAACCAAATACTTAACGACATGCCCGTGATGGCGTCCGGGGGCACCGGGACCCGAGCGGGCCATGCATTACTTTTTTACGGTCTCATAGCCGGAAATAATAAGGTCCAGTTTGCCGGTGGCGGGAGAAATAATTAAACCGTGTACCGGCAGGCGCGGGGGGAGCAGCGGATGGCGGCGGATCATATCGACGCTTTGTCGGACGCCGTCTTCGGCCCGGTCAAAGCCGCGCAGCCAATTTTCAAAATCAATACCGGCATTTTTCAGCGTGGAGAGAGTGACCTCGGAGATGCCGTGGGCCATCGCCTTATCGAGTATTTCGGCTGAATGGAGTCCGGTAACACCGCAGTCATGGTGGCCCACAACGGCGATTTCCTGCACATTGAGCTTATAGACGCCCACGATGATGCTGCGCATGACGGAACCAAATGGATGGGTGACCAGTGCGCCGGCATTTTTCAGGATTTTGACATCACCGTTGCGAACATTCATCGCATGGGGAAGCAGTTCCACCAGTCTGGAATCCATACAGGTGAGTATCAGCAGTTTTTTATTGGGGAGGGTATCGGTCTTGAAAGGTTCATATTGCCGATCCCGAACGAACGAAGCGTTAAACGCAAGTATTTCATCGAGCAGAGTCATGGTGCAAAGTCCAGAACATTGACATCGCCAACCGCAATCAGACGCCCGCTTCGGATGTCAGGTTTGACTTGGGCGGGCCATCCGTGACGAAATTCCAGACTCACGACGCAGGAGCCCGCTTTTTACCTCTGCAAATCGCCCACGCTACACTTTGCCGATGAGTATGGAGGTATTATGCCCGCCGAATCCGAAGCTGTTGCTCATGGCGTACTGAACATTCGCCTTTCGGGCGTGATTGGGGACATAATCCAGATCACAGAGAGGGTCCGGCTCGTCATAGTTGATGGTAGGCGGCAGCACGCCGCGATGCATGGCCAGACACGTGATGGCCAATTCGATTCCACCGGAAGCCCCGAGGCTGTGTCCCAAGGCTCCCTTGGTAGAGCTGACGGGAACTTTTTTGGCTACCGAGCCGAAGGTTTTATGCACGGCGCGGGTCTCAGCCAAGTCACCAAGCTCTGTACTGGTACCATGGGCGTTGATGTAATGCACTTGATCGGGGTTGATCCGAGCCTCGGCCAAGGCTTTATTCATAGCTTTAGAGGCACCGGTGCCATTTTCATCCGGAGCGGTGATATGGCACGCATCACCCGTGGCGCCGCAGGCGAGAACTTCGCCATAAATTCGAGCTCCCCGCTTTTTGGCCAGTTCGTACTCTTCCAACACTACGACGCCGGCTCCTTCGGACATGACAAAACCGTCACGATCCTTTGAAAACGGCCGGGAGGCCTTTTCGGGTGCGTCATTGCGGGTGGAAAGGGCACGAAGCGCACAAAATGCCGCCATTCCCAGTTTGGTCATGGCGGCCTCAGCACCGCCCGCCAGCATGACATCCGCCTCGCCGTAGGTAATGGAATGAAATGCGTCAGCGATGGCATTGCCTGACGTTGCGCAGGCGGTTGCGGTGGCGGAAACCGGCCCGCTTAAGCCGAACTGGATGGACAGATTACCGGCTGCGGCATTTACCATCAGCCGGGGGACCGTAAACGGCGAAACACGCCCCACCCCTTTGGCCAGCATTTTGTCGTACTGCTGTTCCATTTCCTCGATGCCGCCGATACCGGATCCGACAATCACCCCGCAGCGATCGCGATCAAGGGTTGAAAAATCGATGCCCGAATCCAACACGCTGCGAATACCAGCGGCCATACCGTAGAGAGCGAAGCGATCAAGCCGCTTGGCCTCTTTGTGCCCGATGATATCTTCGTAATGGAAATCGTCGGGGGTAATTTCACCCCCGATACGGACGGGGTAACTGCTGACGTCAAATCGCGTTAGCGCGCGTATTCCACACTTGCCGTCGAGCAATCGGCCCCAGAAAGTATCGAGGAAATCGCCCAGGGGCGTAACAACTCCCAGGCCGGTTATGACGACTCGACGCTTGGTCATAGGTGGGAAGAATCTCCAAAGAAGGCGTAAGCCCGCTCACAAACCATGGGAATGGCGGGGGCGGGCCCACAAATACCAGCGATGCGATAGATCAGGGCCGAATCGCTCAGGATTCCGCTTCCGGCGTCTGCTTGGCGGCAACGGCTTTGATGTAATCGATCGCCTGACCGACGGTTTGGATTTTTTCCGCCTCTTCATCGGGGATGGAGGTTTCAAACTCGTCTTCAAACTCCATGACCAGTTCGACGGTGTCGAGGCTGTCGGCATTGAGGTCGTTGACAAAGTTGGTTTCGCGGGTAATTTCGGCTTTATCGACCCCCATTTGCTCCGCCACGATGTCGATCACCTTCTGTTCAATCTGATCCATATCAGCCATATCAAACGGCCTCCAATAAAAACTCTGGCATACACAGGAACCGGACGTTCACTTCTACAATCGCCGGGCCCCTTAAGTTAGCCTGACTCACAAAATTTATCAACATACCATTCATCCATCCGGCCACGTACCGGCCCCCCGCCTACATCGACATCCCGCCGTCCACCGCGATCACCTGCCCGGTGATGTATCCTGCGGCATCTCCGGCCAGAAAGCTTACCACATGGGCCACTTCAGCTGGCGTTCCAAAACGACGGAGCGGTATCATCTCCTGCACTTTTTCCTTAATCTGCGGGGGCAGGACATCGGTCATATCCGTTGTGGTGAAACCGGGGGCCACGCAATTGGCAGTCACCTGCTTGCCCGCCAGTTCACGGGCGATGGATTTTGTCATGCCGATCAGCCCGGCTTTCGAGGCCGAATAATTCACCTGGCCCGCGTTCCCGATGATGCCCGAAACCGACGCGATGTTGATGATGCGCCCCCATTTGGCGCGAATCATCGATCGGGCCGCCGCCCGGCAGGCCACAAACGCCGCACGCAGGTTGATGTTGATGACATCATCAAAATCTTTATCTTCCATTCGCATGAACAGACCGTCGCGTGTGATGCCCGCGTTATTCACCAGCACATCAAGCCGCCCGTGCGTTTCGATGATCTGCTCCACACCCGCCGCCAGCGCCATGCCGTCACCGACATCAAGGGCCAGGGCCTCGACCGAATGCCCGGCGGCCGTAAGCCCGGCCACGAGACCGGCAAGCTTTTCCCCATTGCGTGCTACGGCGACGACGTGCATCGAATCGGCCGCGAGCCGCTGCACAATCGCCTCACCAATACCGCGGGAACCACCGGTGACAAAAGCCACGCGTTTATTTTGAGTTGTGGACATGACAATACCTCTGTTCAGGACTCACTTACGAGAGCGATTCAATGTCCGCAATCGTTGACACATTCACCACACGGGCCTTACGGTTGATTTTTCGCATCAGACCGGAAAGTGTCCGACCGGGTCCGATCTCCAAAAACTCCTCAAACCCGTCACGGTGAAGACTTTCCATGCACCGCTGCCATTGAACGGGCGCGACGATCTGTTGGATCAATTGCAGCTTGATCTCCAGCGAGGGGGTGCCATGCGGAGCGGCGGTCACATTGCTGAGCACCGGCGCTGTGGGGGGTTGGAACTCTACCGGTTCGAGTACCACGCTCATGGCGTCGGCGGCACTCTGCATCAAGGGTGAGTGGAAGGCTCCCGCCACACTCAACGGCACACTCCGCACACCAAGTTCCGTCGCAATCTCCGCGGCCTTGGCGCAGGCGTCGATACTGCCGGAAAGAACAATCTGGCCCGGCGCGTTGATGTTGGCCGGAACGATAACGCCAATGCTTCGTGCCCGTTCGCATATCTGTCCGGCAACGGCTTCATCGGCGCCCACCAACGCGAGCATGGTGCTGGGATTCTTTTCCGCGGCTTCCTGCATGAGCCGTCCCCGTGCACGAACCAGTTTTACGGCCGACTCAAAATCAACGGCAGCGGCCAGATGAAGGGCTGTATATTCGCCCAGCGACAACCCGGCGTAGGCGGCGGGCGGCGTTGAAAGCTTGCCAAGCGACTCCAAGACGCGGTAAATCGCCACGCTGGTGACGAAGATCGCCACCTGAGCGTTATCGGTGGCCTGCAGCGTGGCCTCCGGACCTTTGAAACAAATCTGGGATATCTTCTGCTTGAGAATGTCATCGGCGGCGTCATAAACCTGCGCCGCAACGGGAAACTGCTCATAAAAATCGGCACCCATGCCGACTTGTTGAGCACCCTGCCCGGGACATAACAATGCAAATCGCTTCAAAATGAATGCTCCCCTGCCGCAATGGCCACTAGATTAGAGTTTCACTGTGACGGTTGCCCACGTCAATCCGCCGCCGATCCCAATAATGACAACCCAATCTCCGCGCCCGCATCGCCCGGCTCGAATTGCCTCATCGAGTGCAATGGCCACCGATGCGGCTGACGTATTACCGTACCGGTCAATGTTAATGAACATCCGGTCGGCGGTGAGACCTATTTTTGTCGCCGCACTGTCGATGATCCTGGCGTTGGATTGATGCGGGATCACCAATTTGATCTGATCCGGAGTGAGCTTACAGGCATTCATCGCCTTTTCAATGCTCTCGGCCATCTGGGCGACGGCAAATTTGAAAACATCTCTCCCACTCATCTTCAGGGTGTGGAGTTTGGCCCCGACACTCTCCGGGTCGGCCGGGTGGCGAGATCCGCCGGCGGGAACATGCAACAACATGGCGCCGGAGCCGTCGGCTCCGAGTTCGAAGGCCTGCACGCCCGCTCCCAGATCGGTGGTTTGTTTCAGCACCACCGCCCCGGCACCATCACCGAAAAGGATACATGTTGAACGGTCGGTGTAGTCGGTGATGCGTGAAAGTGTTTCGGCCCCGATCACCAGCACCGTCTTTGCCGAGCCGGTCTTGATAAAATTGGTGGCCGTTACCAACGCGTAGACAAAGCCGGAACAGGCCGCATTGAGGTCCATCGCACCGATCCCTCTGCGACAGCCGAGGGCGTGCTGAATCAGGCAGGCGTTGGAGGGTGTGGGCATGTCGGGAGTGATGGTGGCGCAGAGGATCAGGTCAATCTCTTCCGGGCGCGTGCCGGACGATTCCAGAGCCCGCTGGGCGGCAATCACCGCCATGGATGCACTTGACTCACCGGGCGAGGCGATGCGGCGCTCACGGATGCCCGTTCGCTGGACGATCCATTCATCCGACGTATCAACCATTTTTTCGAGGTCAATATTGGTCAGTTTGCGCTCAGGCAGAAAGCTTCCGGTACCGGCGATCAGCGCGCCATGCAGGGTCATTTGCGGGAAAACTCCTCATTAATATTCCAACCGCCAAACGGAAGCCAAGAGGATACCGCTATTTGCGGCTCAACGCCAATGCAATCCTGCGAGCTAACTGGAAACTCCCGCCCCCAAGGCGACCTCGATGCGATGATTAACCCCCAGGTCTAAAGCCTGTTTGGCCGTTTTCACCGCATTACGGATGGCACGTGCCCCCCCCGAACCATGAACCTTCAGGAAGACACGTGAAAGGCCCAGAAGTAAAGCCCCGCCATACTCTTCATGATCAAATCGGGCCACCACTGATTTTAGCACCGGGGCCAGAGCCGAAAGAGCTTCCGGCGAATGAGCAGCCGCAGCCGATTTGAACTGGCCCAGCAGCGACATGGACAGCCCCTCGACCACTTTCAACACCGTATTACCGGTGAAACCGTCGGTCACCACCACATCGCAACAATCGGAGAAAATGTCGCGTCCTTCCACATAGCCGACGAAATTTAACGATGGATCCGCTGCCAGCAAAGCTTTGGTCTCTTTGACAAGCGGAGTTCCTTTTTCATCTTCTGTGCCAATGTTCAGCAGGCCGACTCGCGGACGGGTTTTCCCGAAAAGCACTTCGCTATACACCGATGCCAGATGGGCATACTGATGAAGATGGATGGGCTTGGCTTGCACATTCGAACCGGCATCACAAAGCAGGCAGTATCCGGCGGACGTGGGAAGCGTCACGGCAATACCCGGTCGCTCCACACCCGAGAGAGGCTTGATGAACAATACCCCCGCGGCCGTCAGCGCCCCGGTATTCCCGGCGGAAATCACAGCGTCAACTTTACCGTCTGCCGCCAGCCGCACCATTTTGACAATGGAACTGTCCCGCTTCTGGCGCACCGCCTCGACCGGAGAGTCATCCATGCCGATCACTTGAGAGGCATGGACAATCTGTATCCTGGGATCGGGATTGGAGAGATGTTTTTTAATCACATCCTCGGCACCCACTAAAACCAATTGATCTTCGCTGCCAAGAAGCGATAACGATTCAACCGCTCCGGTGATCATCGGCTCGGGAGCTTTGTCTCCGCCCATGGCATCAATGGCGATGCGCATCAATCCCCTTAAGCTGATATGTCGTCACAAGGCAACGCGGAAAGGCATGCACCGTCCGCTTTACTCCGACGCGTCCTGTTGCTTATTCTTTTTCTTGTCACGGAGGATCAATCCCAAATCCGGCCGGACATACCCGCAGCGGCTGCACATACGGTGCGGCAGACGGTCATGACCGCACTTGGGACACGAATGGTACCCAACTGCCGTCAACGCATGGTGCGCACGACGCATGCCCTTACGGGATTTGCTGGTTCTGGCTACGGGAAGCATCACTACACTCCACCGGCAAAAATAAAATAAAGCCGGGAGCGCTGCCGATTCGCACTCACCAGCAAAAAAATTCATTGGGGACCCGGTCACCATGGCGGCCAATTCGCCGGATGGATGGGACCCTACCCTCGACGCCTCATAGCGTTTAGGAGCAGAAAGGCTACGAAGAAATTCGCTAAAAGTCAAGGATAATGTCGGGCACAGTTCCGGCCGCTGCTGCTGGGCAAGCCGGAACAGTAAGCGCGGAGGCCACATCGCCTACCCGTTGTGCAGGGCCATAAAAAATTGCGTCGCGGCAGCATGAAGCTGCGGGTTGCCGGATACCAACGCATGAGCGATAAACCCGGGCGCATGCTGGGCCAGACCACCGGGTCCCCAACCGTGTCCGCCGTGAGGGCCATGGGGTCCGCCCGCCGATTGGCGTTGTTTCGCCCATTTTGCATGCATTTTTCGCATCATTCGGAAGCGGGCTTTGCCCTGTTCTACGATTTCGTGTTGGACGGCCGGAGATGCCTGGGCGAATTCAAGCAAAAATGCCTCAAATCGCACCTGCATCTGCCGATGAAACGCCATCCGCTGGGCGCGGGTCATCTTCCGCCAGTTCATGCGGTGAAATCCACCCGCAGGAGGATGAAAGAACGGAAACTGTGGAGCCTTGCCCTTGTCAGCCGCCACCAGTTTCGCCACTGACGCGTTTTCAGTCAGTTGGTTATTAACGCCGGCACGGCCGATAAAATCCCAGCCGAAGACCGCCGCCACCAAGACCAGCAAACTGGCCAGCAAAATGACATTGCGTTTTTGTTTCTTTTCCATGACGCCATTCCTTATAAACGTTCAGAAAGCCCAGCTTTCCAAACCACCATCAATGCCACGTCGGCATTCCGCTGGATGCGGATATATCCGTTACATTTCCCACGTGCCAATCGGCAAAAAGGATGTTTTCACTGTCCGGGTTCCCGCGGGGCCCATGAAAATTGGAAAAGTCCGCCAACACCCATGTGCCCGAAGCGTGGAGTATGGGATAAAGCAGAACGGGATTTTGCGTGGGCCCGATCTTCCAATTCTGAATTCGCTCGCCCGAGAGGCTCATGTTGTACTGATAGCTGGTTCCTTCCGCCGCGAAATAGGATATGTATGTCTGGCCGGTCAGGGAATTAACAAAACCCTGATCGTCGGCCGGGCATGCCCAGGCTGCAGGATTGGTAACATAGTTTTTCAAGACGGACATGATCGTGGGTGCGGGGTCTACGACCCCATTGGGGGTGATCACTTCCGTATTGACGGTCGGCATCATCGCGGCGGCAGGCATGACCTCATTACCATCCTCCTGCAGATACCCTTCAAACCCTACACCGATATCTTTTAATTGGGCCGCGCAGGCGGTCCGCTCCGCATCCTGACGGGCCGTTTTCAGTGCCGGCAAAAGCAGACCGATCAGTAAGGCAATGATGCTGATGACGACCAGCAATTCCACCAAGGTAAAACCTGTGCGAGATCGAACACGCATGACAAACTCCTGATTTTCGCCTACCAGCAACTCTGATCAGAATCAGTACAAGTTTGGAAAAGAATACGTTTCCGCAGAGAGCCCGGGGACACCCAAAGCCGAAACCCGCGGAAATCCCAAACTGCTCCTACCCGAGAGTTCCTTCTTCTGCCTAACGCGGATAAACAGTGGATGTTGCACCACTCGCTCAGGCGGTGAGTTTGCAGCGGGCGTTTGGCTTGGGTATGAGCGGCTTGAATCCCTGAGCAACCCAAAAAACCGAAAATGTCCCCGAGCACTCCCAGCGACGATTGCTTTTTTATGATCTTGACCAAGCCCCGGCGGAAGATGGCGGCAAAACCCACCCTGATCCCCGAGCGTATGGATGGTATCAAGCAGCCCTGCGTTATTGTCATACCGCTGCTCAGGTCGGTATGATCGCCGGTAACGCATGGATTGTCTCACACAGAAAGGTGAAGTTATGAAGAGCATCGATACCACAAAAGTTCAAAATACCCCCCTGCCGTCGAGACGGGATGTGTTAAAGCTGAGTGCCATGGCGATGGCGGTCGGCGGTACGGCAGTTTTTGCCGCCGATGCACAAGCCAAATCGGCATCAGGCGCGGGTCGCGATGGATCGCGGTTTGATGAACGGATCGATGAGGGGTGGAGCTTTCTCAAGCAGGGATTTCCCGGAGGGCAGGCCGTCGATCTAGACGACACCGCGTGGGACAAGGTCGATCTGCCACATACGTACAATGGTCGAGATGGTCAGACCGGTGCCCCCTATTATCGCGGCCCGGCGTGGTATCGCCGAGATTTATCCCTGCCGAAGGCTGAAGCAGCCGATCTGACGAAGCAATTTTTTCTCTATTTTGAAGGGGCGGGCACCACAACAGAAGTGTATTGTAACGGTCGCTCCGCCGGCGGACATATCGGCCTCTTCGCCGGTTTCTGCGTGGACATTACCCCATTTATTAATCGGACCGGGCGAAATATTTTGGCGGTGCGTGTGGATAACGCCTACAACGACACGATTGCACCTCTGAGCGGCGATTTTAATATCGACGGAGGCCTCTATCGACATGTGCGGCTACTGATACTGGATGCTCTTGCCATCAGTCCGTTGGATGATGGGGCGCCGGGAGTCTACATCAAGCAGGTGCGTGTTACGCCCGAAAAGGCGCATCTGGAGATTACGGTGATGCTGCGCAACGCCGCGCCGGACGAAAAACACGCGACCCTGCGGTACACCATTTTAGATCATGCTGAGAAGGAGGTGCTCAGAGCATCGGCCTCTCAGAAAGTGCCCGGGGGTGAAACAACGGCGTGCGGGGAGACGATGGTGCTCGAGCACCCGCATCTCTGGAACGGCCGAGAGGACCCGTATCTTTACAGAGTAAAAGTTGAAGTTTTTGACGCCGGGCGACGCACCGATGTATTAACCCAGCCTCTGGGTGTGCGATTTTTTCACATCGACCCGGACCGCGGTTTCTTTCTCAACGGCAAATCCTATCCGCTGCGGGGGGTGTGCACGCACGAGGACCGCCCGAATATCGGCCGCGCCGTGAGCGACGCCGATTACCGAGAGGACCTGCAGATCATTCATGAAATCGGGGCGACGTGCGTGCGGATGGCCCATTATCAGCATGCTCAGCCATCGTATGATGCGGCGGACGAATTGGGCCTCGTGGTGTGGGCGGAAGACGGGCTGGTCGATAGCGTAGCGCACAACGAGGAATTTGACACCCATCAGCTTCAACAGGTGCGGGAATTGATCAAGCAGAATTTCAATCATCCGTCGATCTGTTTCTGGAGCATGTTCAACGAACTGGGAAACAGGGGGCGACATAATCCCGGCTACGAGCTGGTTGAAAAAATCAATGCCGAAGCCCATCGACTCGATCCTACCCGCCTGACCACTGCTGCCGACAACCTCGCCCCGGAAAATCCCATCGGCTACATCACCGATATCATTGCGTTCAATCGTTACCCGGGGTGGTACGGCGGGAGGATGACCGAATTCCCGGAAATTCTCGACAACCTTCGAAAAGTCGTGGACGGCAACGTTCCGCATCGGTGCGTCGGGATGAGCGAATATGGCGCCGGTGCAAGCATCTTCCAGCATGAGACGCATGTGACACAACCGAATCCGGGAGCGTATTGGCATCCGGAAGAATATCAGGCCCTGCTGCATGAGCATGCGTGGGCGGCCATTAAAGCCCGTCCGTGGCTATGGGGGACGTTTCTGTGGGTGATGTTCGACTTTGCTTCGGCTTTTCGCCACGAGGGGGATCATCCGGGGAAGAACGACAAGGGATTGGTGACGCGCGACCGCAAGACGCGTAAGGACGCATTTTATTTTTACAAGGCGCAGTGGACGACGAAGCCGTTCGTTTACATCACCGACCGGCGCTTCAAATGTCGGCCCGATAAACATGCCGTTTTTAAGGTTTATTCCACCTGCCAGCGGGTGGAGCTTTGGCTCAACGGCCGATCGCTGGGTGAGCGCGAGGGGGTGGACGGCGTCTTTGTCTGGCCAGAGACGGAGTTGCGGCCGGGGCAGAATCGCATTCGCGCGGTGGGACGCCATGCGGGCGTCCAAGTGAAGGATTTTTGCACGATCGTGCATGATCCGCGTGCTCCGCATCACGCGACATACCGGTAAGCTGCTCAGGCGGATGCTAGAAATGTTCACACCCGCTAAAAGTATCTGGCCCTGGTGGAGTGGGCGTTCCGAACCAGCAAGACCGTTCAATTGGAATTGCGTCCGGTGCATGTACGTCTGGCCAAGCGCACACGGGGCCATGCTCTGGTGATCATGCTGGCCTACCGGCTGGTGCAGGAATTGGCCCGTCGATGGGAAAACATTGATACGACAGTGCCGGAGGACCTCGATAAACTGAAAACACTCTGCATGATGCAGTTGGTGATCAAAGGCATGCCGCTGTGCAACTGCATCCCAAAGCCGAAGGAATCGGCGCAGCGCCATTTGGAAAGGGCGCAGGTCACCCTGCCGACCGTGCTTCCCCATCGAGGCGTCCACGTGGACATGAGAAATAAGCTGCCGTCGAGACGCAAAGGATATTGACTTTACGGTCTCACATGGCCCTGCGAAGCATCCAATTTGTGGTGGAACATCCGTCGAAACACGCACCGGACCAGTAGCCGAACAACGTCAGCAATTTGCTCGGTTGACACTCAACCCACATCCCGTTTCAATACCCATTGGGCCGTGCCAAACAGTCCCTTAAGCACCGGGACTGATTCTCCTGTTCAGGCTAAACCGGTACTGATGGAGGAGTGAATGATGAAGGCAATTTGCGTAACAGAAGCCCATGCGTTGGAGTTGCGGGAGGTTCCTGAGCCTGGAAGGGCAGACCTGCCGGGTGACCATGTGCTGGTGGAGATGGAGGCCAGCGCCATCAATCATGGCGACAAGATGTTCCTGGCTCGTCCCACGATCGCATCGGGGCTGAATACAAGCCGCCACAACATCTGGGGTGCCTCCGGAGCGGGCCGTGTGCTCGCGGCTGGCAACGATCTTCCTGTGTATCTGATCGGCCGTAAGGTGGCGATCTATCGCTCGCTGACGGCAAGCCCCCACACTGTGGGTCTTTGGTCGGATCAGGCGGTAGTGCCCTTCACGAGCTGCGTTGTGCTGCCGGAAGATGTTGAAGCTATCGATTACAGTGGCTCGCTGGTGAATGCGATAACAGCGTATTCATTTCTCGAGGAGATGGAAGCGAAGCAACAGAAGGGGGTGGTGGTCACAGCGGGGAGTTCTGCGACCGGCCTTGCTATGGCAGCTCTCCTGCATGACAGGCAGACACCGGCGATCTTTCTCGTGCGGTCGACGAATAGCCGCGACGCACTCCGCTCACTGGGCGTAGAGCACGTGCTGTCCACCACCGACGCCGATTTCCAAACGCACTTTGAACGACTAGCGGAGGAGCTTCAGACGACGGCGGTCTTCGATGGAGTGGGTGGCGAGCTAATCAGCAGCATCGCGCCGTTGCTGCCCGTGAACTCAAACGTGTCGATCTACGGTTTCCTTGGCGGACCGGCTCCGGTCTCGATCCCGACCGGACTGTTCATGTCAAAGAACCTGGTGATGCAACGCTTCAGCAATTTCAACAGCGCAACCGTGCGAGACACAAAACGGCTACGTGAGGCATTGAGAAAACTGTCACAGCGCATCGGCGATCCACTCTTCCGAACCAAGATTGGCCAAACTTTCCGTCTCGATCAGATTCATGAAGCGATAGCGTACGAGACGACGCCGGGACGAAAAGCAGTCCTGCTGATGAGGGCGAAATGAAAGCAGAAATACATTGCTAACGAAAATGGAGAAAGGACTGTGACGGGAAAAATCGTGATCATCACTGGCGGAAGCCGCGGCCTGGGCCGCAACACCGCCATCAACCTTGCCAAACGCGGCGTGGATGTGATCTTCACTTGGCGCGTGAATGAGCAGGAGGCTGAGGGCCTCATTCGCGAATGTGAGGCGTTGGGCCGCAGGGCCGCGGGATTCCGCCTGGACACGGGTGAGGTTCACTCTTTCGATGGCTTCGTGGAAGAGGTTCTCAGGACCCTCCAAAGCTGGGATCGTGAGCGTTTTGACTACCTGGTGAACAACGCTGGCAATTCTTTGCACGTTAGCTTTACTGAGACGACTGAGGAACAGTTTGACTCGATCTTCAATGTTCATGTGAAAGGTGTTTACTTTCTCACGCAGAAGCTGCTGCCGCTGATGATCGACGGCGGTCGCATTGTGAATGTTTCATCTGGCTTGGCCCGCTTTACCTTGCCCGGCAGTTCGGCTTACGGGGCAGCGAAGGGTGCCGTCGAAGTGCTCACGCGCTATCTCGCCAAGGAGCTGGGCACCCGAGGTATCACGGCCAACGTGATCGCTCCGGGAGCCATTCAAACGGACTTCAGCGGCGGCATAGTGCGCGACAATCCCGAGGTTAACAAGACGGTCGCAAATATGACTGCATTGGGTCGCGCCGGACTGCCAGATGATATCGGTCCTATGATCGCCGCGCTCTTGTCGGACGAGAATCGCTGGGTCAACGGGCAGCGAATCGAGGTTTCCGGCGGCATGTTCCTCTGAACAATTGCAATACAAGGAGGTTCAAGCTAAATGCAGCGAAGATTGCGATTGTCACTGACGGAAATGAGGAATCGGATTTGAAATCTGCCGTAATCCGACCGGCGCGAGGTACGCCTTGCCGCTGGGTGCGCACAATGTCGATCGAGGGCGGCAGGCCGTTCAGCGGCCTCAGCAAACCGACCTCTAATGTACATCATGGAAGCTGTCAGGACCGATGAACGGAGGCCTGACAGTCGTTATAGTGATCACTTGGATAACGCGCGCCTCAATATCCGAGGCCGCCTACGTCGATAAAAAGGAGACACGATGATCGCAATTACAGGCGCAAGCGGGCAGTTAGGTGAATTAGTTATCAAAGCCCTGTTGAAGAACACTCGGCCAGACCAGATCGTTGCCGCGGTCAGAAACCCGGCAAAGGCGAATGCGCTGAAGGCCCTGGGTGTACAGATGCGGCAAGCCGATTATGACAAGCCGGAGACCCTTAGCGAAGCATTTCAGAATGTCGAGAAGCTGCTGCTGATTTCGGCCGTAATACCAGGAGAGCGGCTCCGCCAACATCGCGCTGCGATAGATGCAGCGAAACAGGCCGGGGTAAGAGTCGTTGCATATACAAGTTTGCTTCGCGCCGACACCTCCGATCTCGCTCTCGCCGCCGAACACAGGGCAACAGAAGAGTACCTCAAGGGGTTGGGAATCAGTTTCATTCTGCTTCGGAACGGCTGGTATCTCGAAAATCACACTGCTGCTCTCCCGGCAGCAATCCAGACTGGAGCGATCATCGGCAGCGCCGGCGAGGGCCGTTTTGCATCCGCATCGCGTGCCGACTATGCTGAAGCCGCTGCGGTCGTGCTGACACAGCCGAGCCACGAGAACAAAATCTACGAGCTAGCCGGCGATTCGCCTTTCACCCTCAGCGATCTGGCTGCGGAAGTGACAAGGCAGTCAGGCTCTGAGGTTGTATATCGGAATCTGCCGCCTTCCGAGTATGAGGCAGCACTTCTTGGCCTCGGTCTGCCCAGGATGATCGTAGATGTCGTTGTCGATGCTGACCTAAAAGCCAAGAATGGAGCATTGGACAGTTCGAGCCGCGACTTGTCTGAACTGTTAGGCAGACCTACGACCGCGTTGGCTGAGGCAGTGGCAACCGCGCTACGCAACAGCAAAGCTCGATTGTAGGAAGGCTCTTCGCGGTTTTTTCGGGGACGGCAAGACTGTAAGGACATAACGGCAACGCCAGCAGGCTAGTGTACGGTCCCTAACGCTTCTTTACACTGTGTCACTTGCCAAGATGGTGTCTGCGTCTTTGGTCCAGGTGAAGATTTTGGGGTTGGCGTTGTGGGCTTGGAGATATTTCTCGATCGCCTCCACGAGGGCCAGGTCTTTGTAACGGGCGTGAACATTTTTGGCATCCGCCTGTGCCGCTTACCGGTATGTCGCGTGCTCCGCATCACGCGACATGCCGGTAATAGGGCAGAAAGATTTTCGCCCGTTCGGACTGCAGCAGCGGTCAGGGCTGAATACGGATGGCGGGTTATAAGATGCTAAGTTTTCAAAACCGTTGTACTATTCCATTGACAGGAGATTTTTATGATGAAAGCCGGACGATCCTCATTGATTAGCGGTGCGATTTACCTATTTGCGTCGCTGGTGGTATTGGCAGGTGGGGGCATTTCGAGGGTGATGGCCACGCAGGCATGCATCCCCTCTTCGGGTGGCACACCGATGATTTTGGCTTCACAGGCCGATTCTCGCCCGCTTGCCAAACGAACCGGCCCAAGGGCCTCGATGCCAGCCTCTAAGGCGAAACAGACCATTATCATTACTGTCTTGCCGGGTAAGAAAACCGGAATTAAAGGGCCGGATGGCTTGCACCATGACATGATCGTCCCGTCGAATTTTGTGCTTTACAAAGGGCAGAGGACGACACTGGTGATCTATAACTACGATGAAGGCCCGCATACTATCACATGTGGTGCGTTGGGGCTGAACGTCATCATCAAGCCGGCTGTTAAAGCGGGAAAGGTTCCTTCGCGAACGGTTTGCATCTTCACGCCGAGAAAAAAGGGGACTTTTCGTTGGCACTGCGTGATGCCCTGCGATGGCGGCGGCCATCACTGGGCGATGTCCCAGAGCAAGCAGGGTCCCTGCCAAAATGGGTATATGGCGGGCTATTTTATCGTGCTGCCATAGCGGGCGACGAAGGACTCCATGGGAAGCGCAGATCAGTCGTGAGATAAAATTCTCCCGCCTGCGGCGGAAAGGTTTCTCACCATCTGACTTAAGAGCGGACTCCACCGCCGGAGATTCTGGCGGATTTCAACAAGCTACTGAGCGGGGTCAAAGAGGAATTCAAGCTCTCCTGATGCACGGTGCCGGTGCCCCGACGGAGGCCCTTTCCACGAAAACACGCGTCTGTGGGGCGGGCGATCATCCAATCGCACGGGCTGGGGGCTTTACGAAAAAACGGCTGCGATGTTTGGATAACGCGGGGATGCTGATATATGATTGAAAGTTTGGCCTGGCTGGGGAAAAGACACCCTGACACCGGAGCCGGTGGAGTAGTTGAATGGCGCTTAGACACATCCGCATCATCGGTGCCCGCGAGCACAACCTCAAAAATGTAAGCTTGGATATTCCACGGGACCAGATGGTGGTCATCACCGGGCTCTCAGGCTCCGGAAAAAGCTCGCTGGCGTTTGATACCATTTATGCAGAGGGACAACGGAAATATGTGGAATCGCTCTCGGCGTACGCCCGGCAGTTTCTGGAGCAGATGCAGAAACCGGACTGCGATGAAATCGAGGGTCTCCCCCCCACCATCGCCATTGAACAACGGAGCGGATCGAGCAATCCGCGGTCAACCGTCGCCACGACGACGGAAATCTATGACTACATGCGGGTGCTCTGTGCGCGGATCGGACTGCCGCACTGCTGGGTCTGCGGAACTCCGATTGCCAGCCAGAGTTCGACGCAAATTGTGGACAATATCCTCGCCTGGCCGGAGGGGACGCGGATCATGGTGCTCTCACCGCTGGTCAAGGGGCAGAAGGGAGCCCACCGTGAGGTGCTGGAAGCGATGACGCGGCAGGGCTTTGTGCGCTGCCGCGTTGATGGGGATATTTATGAAATCAAATCCGCTCCGGCAATGGATAAAAAATTCAAACATTCCATCGACGCGGTCGTGGATCGACTGGTCATCAAACCGGAAATCCGCACCCGGCTGGCGGATTCGGTGGAGCTTTCGCTGAAGCTGGCCGACGGGCTGGTGATCATCGCCCGCGAAACCGACGGAAAGTGGGCCGACCATACCTATTCCAGTAAATATGCCTGCCCGCACCACCCGGAATCATCGCTGTCGGAACTTTCGCCGCGGCTCTTTTCGTTCAACAGTCCCTACGGGGCCTGCCCGGGCTGCGACGGGCTGGGGACGATCTTGGAATTTGATCCCGAGTTGATCGTGCCGGACCCGTCACTGCCGGTGGCTGATGGAGCGCTGGAGCCGCTGCGGCGCAACGGGAAGCGGATGAATATTTATTACAACCGGATGCTGCGGCAGTTCTGTGAAAACTTCGGTGTCGACGGGAGCACGCCGTACGAGGATCTGGATAAGAAAATCGCTCAGATTCTCATGTACGGCACCACGGCCAAGGATAAAACGCGATACGGGCACGCATTTGAAGGGGTTTTGCCGCACCTGGAAAAACGCTTTCACAACACGGAGAGTGAATTTGTGAAATCGCGGCTGCATCAGTATTTGAGCGAACAGCCGTGCGAAAAATGCGGCGGTGCCCGGCTCAAACCTCAGGCACTGGCGGTGAAGGTGGCGGGCAAAAACATTCGCGAGATGGCGGCGATGACGGTGGCGGAATCGCTCGAGTTTTTCAAGGGCATCGCGCTCAAGGGAGAGCAGGAAATCATTGCGGCGCCGATCCTGAAGGAAATTGTTTCCCGCCTCGGATTCATGAATAATGTCGGGTTAGGCTACCTGACGCTGGATCGGCAGACGGGGACGCTTTCCGGCGGCGAAGCGCAGAGAATCCGGCTTGCGACGCAGGTGGGATCAGGGCTGGTGGGCGTCTGCTATGTGCTGGATGAACCGACCATCGGACTTCATCAACGCGATAATGAACGGTTGATCAAAACCCTGCGGCATTTGACGGACATCGGCAACACCACCATCGTGGTGGAACATGACGAAGACACCATCCTCGCCGCCGACTGGCTGATTGATGTGGGCCCGGGGGCCGGATCGCATGGCGGGCGGATCATGGCTCAGGGGCCGGTGCAGGAGGTGCTTAAATCAAGAGAAAGCATCACCGGTAAATATCTCACCGGCGAATTTCAGATCACGGTACCGACCGAGCGGCGTCACGTTGACCCGGCACGGGTGCTTAAAGTGATCGGTGCGGAAGAGAATAATCTGCGCAATATTGATGTCACTTTTCCGCTGGGGGTGATGGTTTGTGTGACGGGTGTATCGGGATCGGGAAAATCGTCGCTCGTGAACCATGTGCTGCTGCGGGCGCTCAAGCGGCATTTTTATTCCAGTCGGGAACATCCGGGAAAGCACCGCCGCCTTCAGGGGCTGGACAATGTGGATAAGGTCATTGAGATTGACCAGTCGCCGATCGGACGAACTCCGCGCAGCAACCCTGCAACCTATACCGGAGTATTTGATCTGATCCGCCAGCTGTATGCCCAGACGCGCGAGGCGCGGATGCGCGGTTACGCGTTGGGGCGCTTCAGTTTCAATGTGACCGGCGGGCGGTGCGAAAGCTGCATGGGGCAGGGTGTGAAGCGGATTGAAATGCACTTCCTGCCGGATGTGTTTGTGGTGTGCGATGAATGCCGCGGAACCCGCTACAACCGTGAGACATTGGAAATCAAATATCGCGGCAAATCGATTGCCGACGTGCTGGCCATGCGGGTGGAGGAGGCCCTGCAGTTTTTTGACAACTTTTCCCACATTCGGGCGCTGCTCGGGGCGCTCAATGATGTGGGCCTTTCCTATGTGCAGCTCGGGCAGTCGAGCACAACCCTTTCAGGCGGCGAAGCGCAGCGGATTAAACTGGCCACCGAGCTGGGCAAACCGGCCACCGGTCATACGGTGTACATTCTGGACGAACCGACCACGGGGCTGCATTTTGCGGATATCCATAATCTGCTGCACGTATTGAATCGGCTGACCAACGCGGGTAATACGGTGATTGTCATCGAGCATAATCTGGATGTGATCAAGTGCGCCGACTGGATCATTGATATGGGGCCGGAAGGGGGTGCCGGCGGCGGCACGGTGGTGGCCACGGGTACGCCGGAGGATATCGCCGCCCATCCGCGCAGCCACACCGGTCGATTTCTCAAGACCAAACTGGAAGCCCGCCCGCTGGCGGAGGCGGTCTGACGCATGGAAGGGACGGGGCCGTCGGCATTATGGTTTTCCCGCGGGGCGCTGCGGCAGATCGACCTCCGCGCCGAGGCCGACTACGGTCTGGCGCCGGTTGTGCTGATGGAGAATGCCGGCCGCGAGCTGGCGCATATCACCCATAAGTACACCGAGCCGTCGTCGGAAATATTAATTCTCATCGGCCGGGGAAACAACGGCGGAGACGGTTTGGTGGCGGGACGACACCTGGCCAACGCGGGGTACCGGGTGACATTCGCCTCACCGTGGGCGGCGGATGAATTGTCTACGCTTGCCGCCGCCGGGGTTCGGACGGCCCGGGCCATGGGCCTGCCGCTGCGGGAGCGATTTGACGCATCGGCGATGAACGCATGGCGGAATCGCAGCGCCGTGCATGATGTGATCCTCGACTGCCTCTTCGGAGTCGGGCTCAACCGCAACATGGAGGCCCCCGTCTGTGAATTGATCACGGCGGTGAACGAATCCATGCGCCGCGTGGTGAGCTGCGATATTCCATCCGGGCTGGATTGTGATACCGGCCAGACCTGGGGGGAGTGCATCTATGCTTCACATACGGTGAGTTACTGCGGCATGAAGATTGGCTTTCATCACCCCACCGCGATGGCGGCTCTCGGGCAGGTGTCCATTGGCGATATCGGGGTACCGCTGCAACTTCTGGCAGAACTGGCGCTGCCGGAACCGACATGATGCCGGACGGCAAAGTCTCGCGGCGGTTTGAAGCGGCGTAGGCCCGGCTGCCGGTGGCATTCCATCTTGCAGGAGCGGAAAAAACGGATGACGTGCGACGAGACTGACATTCGAAACGCTCCATCCATCCGCGTGCTGACGCCGCACGGGACGGGCGCTGTGGCCGTCATTGAACTTCGAGCCGCTGGTACCGAAGAGATCATTTCCATGCTCGCCGGAAAGCCGAAGTCGGGTGTTGCACTAAGATCAATTGCATCTGACGACGGCATCATCGATGAAGTGCTTATCGTAAGCCGAGCACCGAATCATTATGAACTTCACTGTCATGGCGGCGTCATGGTGGTGGAGAAGCTGGTGCGACGGCTGGCACAATGCGCGGGTGACGACGGACTGGGTGCAGAGGCTCTGGAACATTGGCGTCATCCGCGATCCGATATCCCGCCCGTGGAAACCCTCTGGGGTTTGCGCATGCTGGCCCAAGCCCGGCGCAACAGCCTCAGTCGCTGGGCGATGGAACACAAGTCGGTACTGAAGGCCGATGGACTCGTCAACATCAAGCGCGAAGCCCAGTGGATAGCCGCCGCTTCGGCCGATTTGCATCGGTTCTTGAGCGGCGAGGTCCGCATTGCCATGATCGGCCCACCCAATGCGGGAAAATCGTCGCTGGCCAATTTCTGGCTCGGGCATCCCATGAGCGTGACGAGCGATATTCCAGGCACCACGCGCGACTGGGTGGAACAGACGGTAATTTTAGCGGCCGACGATCTTGACATGGCCGCCCGACTCACCGATACCGCCGGCATGCGGCACACCGAGGATGAACTCGAACGGCTTGCGATTGATCGCGGCATCGGTGCGTTGTCGGGGGTGGACATCATTCTGGTCATCATGGACGCCACAGAGTTGCGAACGCTGGAGCATCTTGCGGATGAGGCGTGGGCATGGGCAGAGAGTCATGGCGTTGGCGATCCATTGCGTTCGTCGCGGTGGATGGCGGTGGGAAATAAATGCGATCGGTTGGAACAGATGCCGGGCGCGGGGGTGGGCGGATGGAATGCGGTGTGGATCAGTGCGATTCGCGGAACCGGGATTGCGGACTTGCACCGACAGGTGCTGACACTTTTGGGTGTGCCTCGCGGTCTGCGCTTTCCCGTTTTATCCTCGGCCCGACTTGAGCAACTCTCACGGGTCATGGCCGCCCGTGATGATGCGGAAATGCGGGCGGCACTGGATCAGATGGCCGCCGATGATAAATTACTTTTTTAATGTATCAGACCCGGGAGGTGTTGCAATATTCCCGGTCGCGTGAGATGCATCGCCGAGTGGCGGCCGCTTCGAGCGGGGCATCAGTTTGAAAAGCGTCTGCATATGGTGGCCGTCGTTGATGCGATAGACGATCCGGATGCGCCGATGCTGGGACCGAGCAATGGCATGCACCGCCTGCAGAAATTTTCCCTTATCACGGGTGAGAATGAAGATCGGCCGGTCGGACGGGAAATGCCTCTGCTGCATCTGCAGCGGGCTTTCGATGGGAAGAATATGATTGGCGTAATACAGAACGCCCAACCAGATTTCATCGCCGGTCAGCGTATAGATGTGCTGGCGACCCGCAATGGCCATCATTTCCCGGGTGGGCTGCCGATACCGGCTGATCTGATACCCCCTGCCGGTAAAATAAGCCCAGTTGACGGAGAGCATCAAAAGCCAGGACGCGACGGCAAAGACGCCGAAGGCGGCGATAAACCTGCGATTGAACTCCAACCGCCAGATGAGAACGCCGGCGCATGCAAGGACGGCGGCCAGCAAACACCAGCCGGGAAGCGTGAGGGTGCCCAGAGCCGGCTTGAGCAGCGAGAGTGCCTGCATCAGCGTCCAGTGAGAGTCATGCCAGACGGGCGGCCGGTGGGATAGCGCGGTGAGGATCGCGACGACGGCAAACCCGACACCCGTACCCATGAACAAAATGGCCTGCGCAGCCAGCATGAGACCGGCGGGCTTTTCGATGGGAACCTCGCGTTTGAGGCGTACAAATTCCTGCCAGACCACGCCGATCAGCAGAGCCGCAAACGGAAATTGCTGCAGGGCGTAGCGCTGCTTTTTCTGATGCGGAATCGTCAGCAGAACGAGCCCCGCCACCAGCACGATCCAGAAGAGCCAGCGGCCGCGTTTCTCCGTTTCATCGGGGGCGGGATCGGAATTCGTCGGCAGGAACGGGACGGCGAGGCCGGCCATCAGGGCAATGGTCCACGGGAATACCCATGCCAGCATACCAAAATAGTACCAGTCGGATTGGGTGTAGCTTTTTCCGGGTGCGCCGACGTATCGCGTGAACTGATGCGTCCAGACCAGCCAGGCATTTCCACCATATTGGGCGTGATACCGTACGGCGACGGCGAAGAGCCACGGCGAGAAGACCACGATGGAAGCAATCAGGGCGATGAGGATGGCGAGATAGGCACGGCCACTGCGGCGATGGAAAATAAGTATCCAGAGGCCCAGAGGAAGCAGCGCGTACATGGGATTGACGGGACCTTTGCTGAGCACCGCCAGCCCCAGGGCGGCTCCGCCGAAGGCGGCCCAGCCGATCCAGCGTTTTCTTTGTTCAATCGCGTGCAGCAGTCCCCAGAAGCCGATGGTGGTAAATGCGGTGCAGTAGATGTCGTAGGATGCCAGGCGCGACTGACGGATGAACACGACCATGCTCGCCAGCGCGATGGCAGAAAACAGACCGAGAATCCGGTCGCGCGACATGGTATTGCCGATGGCATAAGTGGCCCAGCAGGTGAGAACCCCGAGGATGGCCGACGGCATGCGGAGCACCCAGAGCGAATCGGTATGCAGCAGCATGCCCAAGCCTGCCGGAATCCAGACAGGAAGAGGCGGCTTTTTCATCCGCGGCAGGCCGCCGAGCGTCGGAAGCAGCCAGTGCCCATCACGGTATGCCTCGCGAATGGGCACCAGATTGAAAAGCTCCATCATGTCGCGGGCATTGCCGGTGCCCAGCGCCAGAAGATAGAGCGGCAGGGCAAAGGCGGCGATGAGCAGCAGAGCGGCGGTATGGGAGATAACCGGTCGGCCGGTCAGTAACTTTGCATCGGCTGCTGGGGTGTTATTCGGGCTCTTCACTTCGCCTCTCGGGTAATTTCTTCATGAATCGGCGGCGATCCTGTAATCATGGCTACCCTTCGGGGACGCACGGGCATGCCGCGGACCACCACTCCATCGCGGCGAATTTCCCGGATGGCGTAAACGGGTTTGTGCTGAGATTCAAAATAGACGCGCGAGATGAGTTCCGCCAGCAGTCCGGTTGAAAAAAGCATCATGGACATCATCAGCAGCATCGCGCCGAGTATCAGAAGCGGGCCGTGAGATTCCAGGATCGACATGCCGCGAATTTTTTCGATCAGCAGAAACAGGCCGATCAGGGCGGAGAGCACAAAGGGCACCAGACCGATTTTTCCGAAGAAGTGCAGCGGCCGGGTGAGATAGCTGTTAAGAAATTTGATCGTGAGGAGGTCCAGCATCACGCGAAAGGTGCGGCCAATGCCGTAATTGGAGGGCCGATACGGGGCCTGAATATTTTTAATCGGTATTTCGGTAATGGTGGCGCCGGCCATGGCGGCGAGCGCGGGAATGAACCGATGCGAATCGCCGTAGAGATTCAGATGATCGATCACATCCTTCCGGTAAGCCTTGAAGGTGGTGCCGAAATCGTGGATGTTGACGCCGGATATTTTGCGGATGAGCCAGTTGGCGGTCATGCTGGGGATGCGGCGCAGAAAAAGCCCGTCGACCCGTTTCTGCCTCCAGCCGGACACCACATCGAACCCTTTTTCAATCTCGGCGACGAAGCGCGGGATTTCGTTGGGGTCGTGCTGCAGATCGCCATCCATCGCAATGACGATTTCACCGCGTGCGTAATCAAAGCCGGCGGCCAATGCCGGTGTCTGGCCGAAATTTCGCCGGAGTTTGATCAGTACAACATGCTTATCTTCGGCGGCGATGCGGGCGAGCGCGTCGAAGGTGTCGTCGGTGCTGCCGTCATCGACGTAAATGATCTCATAAGAGCGTCCCAACACCTCCAGATTGCGGGCCAGGCCGTCGTGGAGCTCGCGCACCGAATCGCGTTCGTTGTACATCGGTACGACCATGGAAAACCACGGGCCGCCGTCCGTATCCAGGTTTGTCGGTTGTTTTTCAACCACAGTCATCACGGGCTCCGCACGTATCGCCCATCGGCGATTCCGCATTTTAATCGAAAACGATGCTGGTGGGGACTGTTACAGATCCGAGCGAAAAACGGGGCGTCGGGATCGAAGCAGAACATCGCTGGCGGCTTGTGACGAGGTGGCAGGCGCATGCATTGCAAGCACCCATTAAAAGGAAGATGGCGGGATGTCACCATGACATTTGCCGCCATCTCTCGTATCAGGCAATTCTTGGAACTAAAAGGGTATCAGGCCTTTTTCTTCAGTTCCGCCTTGACCACGGTTGCCAAATGCTTTGGAGAGAAACCGACGATCTCACGGGCAAACCGCCCATCGCGCCCGATGATAATTTCCGTTGGAAATCCCTGAATGCCGGAATCGCTGGCGATCTGCTGATTCGCCTGACCGCTGATGTACAGCTGCGGCCAATTCTCATTGGGATGCGTTTTGGCATACTGCTCAAGCTGGGCAGGCGTGGAGCCGACCGGTAAACCGATCACCCGCATACCGGCTTTTCGATATTGCTTGTACAGCTTGGCAATGTACGGCGCTTCCTTGCGGCACCATGGACACCACGTACCCCAGAAATCAATCACCACGACTTTGCCGTGCCATTGGTGAATATTGAAGTGCCCGCCGCCAAGCAGTGGCCCACTGAGATTGACCGGCTTACCGCGATGGGATGCTGCCGCCTTGGCAAGCGGAGTGGGCGACGGAAAGAATCCGGAAGCCACGACTATTGCAACGACCAGCGAGCAGGAAAGAATCCATGCCGAGATAATGTTTCTGCGCAGAACACGTTTCATAAACCACCGATTCCTCTAAAAAGACATCCTACAAGCGAACCACCACGCACTACTTTCATATTGTAGCCGTCAAACGTTGTTTCTCACAAAAATTTTACGCTTTTCCGAGCGTGTATCAAAATGGGGCTGAAGTTGGTTCGAAATCCAATCGGCCAGCCCATGATTCGTGTTTAGGGATATTCATAGCAATTGGACAACGGCAGATCAAGAAAACGCCCCTGCTCCACCGAGTACCCAGAACCCTAAAGCCCCAACCCCCGGCAGGCGGCGTCGCGCATCATGTCCACCGGTGCCGCAAGACCCGTAAATGCCTCAAATTGCAACGCCCCCTGCCCGACCAGCATGTTCACACCTTCAATACAGACGGCACCACGATCCGTAGCCCACCGCAGCAGCCGGGTTCGGCGCGGATTGTAGATTGTGTCCATCACGACGGTGCCCGGTCGCAGGGGAAGCGTGTCAGGTACGGGCATAGCGTCGATATGAGGATGCATGCCAACGGGTGTGCATTGGATCATGGCATCCACATCGTGGAGATTCAGATCGCCAAGCGGGAGAGCCTGGCATTCACCACCGCGGCTGCGGAGTTGAGCGGCAAGGCTTTCGGCCCGCGGCAGATTCCGATTGTAAATCGTCAGTCGGCAACCATGATCGGCCAGTATCGAAGCGAGACCGGCAGCGGCACCCCCGGCGCCGATGATCGCCATATGGCGGCCGTTAAGATCGGCGGCCGTCCATCCGGCCCCATCAAGCAATGCGCTGAGGCCTCCCGGGGCGTCGGTGTTGAGGCCGATTGGCTTTGCGCCGGAAAATAGAATAGTATTAATCGCCCCGACATCCCGGCCCCGAATTTCACCCTCGGCGGCCTTGACAAACCGGCAGGCATTTTCCTTGTGCGGAATGGTGACACTCAGCCCGCGCAGATGCAACCGCCTATCCGCCCGAAGACGTTCTATCGTCCGTTCAAATGCGCTAAATTCGCCCGGCAGAGGAAATCGCACATATACGCCGGGAAAACCGGCCGCATGCATCGCAGCATTGTGCATATGAGGAGAAACGGACTGGGCTACCGGAAAGCCAATCAGGCCGAATACAGACCAATCCGGGCGCTGTGCTTTGAGGCGGTAAATATCAATAAGTTCTGTAATCAGCGGCTGGCCCGGCGCCGTTGATGCACCGCCCGGCAGCACGCCGAAGGTGAATGCGGCACCATACTTGCCCGCCAGCGTGCGGGAAATCGTGCCGTGCTCTCCCATGGCGAGGAACACGCCCTGCAGATGCGGGTAAGCCTTCAGCGACTCATATAATTCCAATGCATCGAGCGCGTCTTGAACCCCAGATGCGGTAAAGGCGATCTTGGCAACGCCCGCTTCAGAATGGGCGGCGATGGCGGAGAGTATCTCTGCGGGATTTTCCGGGCGACGATCAAAATGATGGCTGGATAGGATTAATTTCGGGCGACGATCGCGTTCCAGCGATCGGTAATAATGGGCAATCGGCGGGCAGCCCGTCCATGTTTTGAGTTCGAGATCAAGAAACTCTGGTTGATAGTTGACGGCAGCCTGGATCAGGGCAAGGCGAGACAGATCATCGCCAGCAAATTTTCCGCCCTCCCAAGTGGGTCGCACGGTCAAAATCCATGGAATCGTCCGCACCGCGGAATCAGCGAACAGGGTGTCCACCATGGCCGGCGTAGCTTGATCCATACGCCATTCAATCAAGTCTGCGCCCGCGCGGACCGCAGCGACGGCCGTTTTTGCATCCGCCGCCGCATCGCTGAGCATGATGGGAACCGCTATGCGCGTTGAGGTTGTCATTTTTTCGATCCCGTATTTTTCCCTGCCACCTTTTTTCCCGCCCCCTTTTCACCCTTCATTGCTTTGGCTTTCTGCGGCGCGGGGGAGGCGGGAACTGATTTGCCTGAGCTCAGCGGGTTTTTATGGATTAACGATTTAATTTCGGCGGAATCTGTGGCTGCGCCTGCCTCCAGCAGCTTGAGCAATTGCAGATTGACGGCATCCCATGGGCGGCCATCGGGGGCATCCGCTTTTGGGGTTTCCAATATCTTCGGCAGTGCTTTAAGGCGCGGATGACGCACGATCACCGAAAATGCGTCCAGACCGATCATTCCGCGGCCGATATGGGCGTGCCGATCGACGCGGCTCGCGAGGGGTTTGAGGCTGTCATTAAGGTGCATGGCGGCGAGACGGTTGATGCCGATCACGCGGTCAAATTCGTCCAGCACTCGTTCGGAGGATTCGGCCGTTTGCAGATCATATCCGGCGGCGAAGATGTGTGCGGTATCCATACACACCGCCACGCGGGCGGGGTGCTCAATAGCGGCGATGACATCGCGAATGTGTTCAAAGCGATAATTCAGGCTCGCCCCCTGACCGGCGGTTGTTTCCAGGCAGAGCAATGTGAGAGCGTCGGTTTTGGCCAGCACGGCGTTGAGGGATTCGGCCAGGCGGGCGATGCCGGTCGCTTCACCGGCGCCCCCGTGCGAGCCCCCATGGGTCACCAACGCGAAAATGCCCAGGCGATCACACCGTTCCAATTCGGTAGTCAGCGCATCGACGCTTTTCTGCCGCAGTTCAAGATCGTCGGCGGCTAAATTGATCAGATAGGAATCATGGGCGACGATGCGGTCAAAATGGAGGCGATGGGCGTGCTGCCGAAATAGCTCGACGCCTGCCGATTCCAATGGCGGGATTCGCCACTGCTGCTGGTTGCGGGTAAAAACTTGGACGGTATCCAGCCCCAGCGATTCTGCTTCGAGCAGGGCCCGCTCCATGCCCCCCGCAATGGATAAGTGCGATCCGTACATAGGTTTCCAGTATCGCCTTAAACCGCGAAAGCGACAATGAGGCGGAGGGTATAAGGAACAAGGGGCCGGGCTGGAAAAAGGTTAAATCGACGCTGCAATTTGCGGCGAGCTTGGTGTTGGCGCATGACGCATGACGGACCATGACGCTGGTTTCCGTATGAGCATATACATTTGCCTCATATAGCGTCATAGGGAAAGTGGCGTCATGCACCGTCACGGTGTCGCAAAAACCGCATTATTTTGCGAATAACGCCACTTGCCGTGACGCACCCGCAGTGGAGTCTGAGGGCCTGCGACCCGCAGGCGAGACCAACCTGATGCTCGCAGCCGCAATAGCGGCCGGGGCCGCGGTGGCTTTGGGCAGCACAGCGGCCCAAGCGACAATTATCTATCAGCAAACTTTTTCCTCGACCGCAACAGGTGACCTTAATGGCGTCCTGTCGACGACGGATACAACCGGTCAAGATTGGAAGACTGTCCCCGAACCAGCCTCCGTCGGCCTCTTGGCCCTCGGCGGTTTGGGCCTGCTGTCAGGCAAACGCCGCAAAAGTGCGTAACGCAATTTAGCGGCAGATAAAGCGCGGCGGAGAAGTTCCGCTGCGGGCAATCGTGTAAACAATCCCAAGGCCGTTCTGCAAAACTGCAGATCGGCCATTTTTATGGCTTGCCCTTGCCACCATAATTTGTGGCAGTCCGCACAATCGAGCCTTTGCTCAATGTGTGTGGCCGCATATTGTGCCAAACACCCGACAGCCGGAACAAGGCGGCAAATTAACACATCAATCAGAATGACGAGGAATCTCTATCGGTGTCAGAGTCGGGTGCAGGTTCGGTCGGCGGCGGGTTATTGGCGGTAGACTTGCGGAAGATGGCAAGG
>JAKAVA010000016.1 GCA_021827645.1 Planctomycetota bacterium | reverse complement strand
CAGTTGGCGGCCTTACAAGAGTCCTGAGAGACCCCAGAACCGAAAATCCAGGCATGTTTTGTGGTGGAAACTTTTGGCCCTGGTTGCACGATAATGCGGTTTTTACCCCAGAAGTGCGAAAGTTGGGTTAGTTACGCCACGCCGCAGGTATGAAACCATGTCTCGCGTAGAGACGCGGCGGGCGCGGAGATACTCGCTACGCGGTCGAGGTGCCCGCCCCCCACAATCCCTCGCATCCGTGGCGTTTAGAGGCTGTTAGCGGCGCAGGGAGCGGAGAAAGGGCGGCTGCGCTACTGCAGGCGGCTGATGTCCAGATCAAAATTCATCGCTTCCGGCGTCATGCTGGTGAAATGGGCCTGCGCCATCGCATAGGCCGGGATCCGCAAGTCCATCCAGCCGCTGCGCCCTTCGATCATGACGCCGCGGGAATCGAGAAACGCGTATTGATATTGAAGATAAAGGGTGTGATCGGTCAGATTGCGTACCGGCACCACCACATCCAACTGGCCGCCCCCCACGCGCGATACGATCGGCTCCTTCACCACAATCTTGCCCTGCAGGCTGTAGCTGGTGAGATGGATCTGCGGATAGGGAGAAAGCGAATCGGCATACGGCACCACCGGCCCCTGACACCCCGCAAGAAGCAGACAAACCAGCGAAGCCACGGCAACCGCCGCCCACGACCCCGAGAGGCTCAGCCGCCGTGAGACGCTATTTATTGCAAATCTATTGTTATATTTCATTTTCATACTCCTCCGTCGACCGGCGAATTTATTACTGCGATCCTGCCGGATTGATCGGCTGCTCCTGAATGACACGCTCCTGAGTGCGGGTGCGTACAGTGGTGGTTTTGGTTTTCACGGTGACGGTCTTGAGCACCATCGGCCCGGTTACCTCCAGATCGACGGTATTATTCTGCAGATCAAACGCCTTAATACCCGTCGACACGCCGATATTGCGTTTGAGTGCCTCATAAAACCGTCCCGGAGAGCCGTCATACTGCACCGCGAGGCGCCCGTAAGCGGTGGATGAACTTCCCGTCATGCCGCGATTGACCACCAACCGCACACCGGGAACTTTGGCGACGAAACGCTTGAGTGCAAGGAGATCGTCAATCCCGGCGGCGTTGTAGATGCGCACGACAATCGGGTTGTAGGCCGTGGCCGAGCCGCCCCAGATTGAGGCGAGTTTCTGCATGATCTTGTCCGCCAGATAGCCGGTGTACATGTTAATGTTCGTTTTGCTCATGGGCAGCGGCATATCGACATACGCGGCACCGAGAATGCGGGCGTCGGTGGTGGAGACGGCGGTGGCCAACATCCGAATCGCCGGTTGCCCGGTGCTGGATTGGCCCGTCGGGGCGGCCTTGATCTCAATAAGCACATCGGTTTTTAACTGGTGTTTGAGCAGCGGAAGGACTTTCGGATCGCCGTTCTGCAATCGCAGAAAACTTTCCCGGCTGAGCACCTCCCGGGCCATGGATTCGCTTTGAATATCAACTTGCCCGTTGGCGTTGAGATAGTCGATCATGGATATCTCAATGGCGTCAAAGTCGGCCGATGATGCCGATATCTGCCGGTTGGATGTGGAGGTGGGCAGGCGGAGAACCTCGACCATGATCCGGGGTTCGCGCTGAGCCTGATACGCCTGCACATACGCAGCCTCATCCGGCAGCGGCACATGTTCACCGTAGGGATTGCCACTGGTTTCACCAAACGCCCCCGGCGGGAGCGGCTTCTGGTAAGGCACCGGCTGGTAGGCTGCCTGATCCTGCGGGCCGGGAATGGCAACATTTTGCACCGGCTGTCCGCAACCGGCCAACAGCAGTGCGAGCAGAGCGACACAACACCCGCCCATCCATCTGTAGTTCAGCGTCATGAGTCCAACTCCATCATCAAGCGCCCCATGCCCCCCCAGTTGTGAACGCAGCACTATTATATCAGTTGCAGCGGACGGCGAAATAAACCCGACGGCTTCCGCTCCTGCGGCCTGCCGTAGCGGTGGCAGTGGTCATGCCGGATAGTAGAGTCAACCAATGAAATTGCGGCGATTGAGGCTCAGCAGCGCATTGTTAAAGGTAATAGCATCGTGCGGCAGCACGATTCGATAATGGCTATGATCGCAACTGTACCACACTCTGCCCATCTCAGACCCTGGAGACTTGGGCGGCGCTCGGAAAGATATGTATCTGCTGCAGGGAACAAAAATAGTCCCATCTGCAAATCAACCAAGAACTTGCAGATGGGACCTGAGAGATGGGGAATCTCGCGCTTCAAAAGCCGATCTGCAGACCAGCCGTCACGCTTTGGGCGTAGGTGTGAGGCCCGCCCGCAAACTGCGCTTCATAATCGGTGAACACCCCGATGTTCTTGCCGATTTTGGCCGTAAGTGAAAATCCCATCAATGCAGTATCCCGAATCGGCCCATTGGTCACCACCGTAAAGGCATTGGAACCTGTGCCGACAAACGACGCATTGATGCCGCGGCTGCTGTTGAGATACTCATGCGAATAAAAAGCATTGAGCGAGGGCACCAGTGTAAGCCAATGCATAACGGGCATATCGTAAGACACATGGCCGCCGATCTCCGACCGGAGTGATTCCACGCGTTGTTTGGATACGCTCAGGCCAAACGGGCTGCTGGTTTCACTGGTTCCCTGCACATTGACGTGGGTGTAGTAGAGGCCGGCGAGCGGACCGAAGATCAGGTGCTTTTTGAGCGCCTTGAAGTCGTAGCCGCCTTCCAATGCCACGTTATAAACGCTGCCGCCGGTGTCGCCCCGTGCAGACGTGAGCGATCCGTCAAAATTAATGTTGCGATAAATGTCCGCATCCAGAATGGAATAGTCAAAGAGGCCGGCGAGGAATATCCCCTTCTTATAGTAGGAGGCATACGCTTGGAAACCCAAGTCCTGCAGCTTGGCGGAACTTTGAAATTGATCCAATGTCGCCTGCGGATCTGTGTACGAAATCGATGCGCCGAGAATCACCGGTTTGCACCAATGGTAATTGGTCCCCAAAAACACGCTGCTGGCTGAAAAATGGGCAGCGCTTGGCGAATACGCAAAATCACCCGATACCCAGTTATAGTACGAATAAACGGACAGCCCTTTGGCATATTTCATGATTCCGCCCATCATGCCGCCGTCAGCGCCCGTGCCCTGTCCGGTCGACATGTCATTGGAATTCATCGTCCCACCACCCATAGTCCCCATTGCGGGAGATGACCCCGGTGAGTAATAGGAATCCTGAAGCATCTGGAAGACATTTTGATCAAAAAACACCTGTTCCTGCAGGGCGATATCGGGCAGATATTGATATACCGCCGGGGAAAGCTGATTGAGCGCCGTGTTCACCTGCGAAGGCGAACCGGAAAGAATCGCGTTGATCTGCGGTGAAGTAGAGGTTGGCAGCGTTCCCGCCCCCTGAAGCGAGTTGAGATAGTTGCCGACTGCCATTTCATTTGGCGTGGTGGCATATTGAGAAAATCCACCGGCCGCCATCGCCGTTGACACTCCGACCACCAGTGCCGCGGCTGCAGCAGCCGCAGCGGCCTTGCCCACGGTTGTCTTGCTGAGGCGTATGAATCCCTTCCGTCGTGAACGCATGATTTCTCCTTGCAGGCATCATCTTTTGCCGCAGGCTCTGTGCGCCAAAAGGTGGGCGCAGAACGACGCGGTTAAAAGAGTAATGTTTCCCGGTGCGGCAGAATAGTAGGCACCCGTTTTGCCCCAAGTCAAATCGGCCTGATTTGGATTTACGGCCGGGGCGTCAGATGTGAGTAATTTTTCAATTCGATGCCGTGGTCTCGCAGGCGCCGGACAACGGCCGGGGCCGTAATGCCCCGCCATTCCAATTCACGTTGGGATACCAATCGGGTTGAACCCATCGGCAGGCCATCCACGCGGCCGGGATGTACCATGATTTCTCCGATGCCAGCGGGCAATTTCTTAATGATCGCCAACCAATGTTCCTCGCTGAAATTCCCCGTCGCTGCAAGTCCGTAAAACCAGTCGGTGGTCGCAATCCCCGCCGCCTCAGCCGCGCAGGACAGCCTCCCGGCCAGCCGCGAAAGCACGCGATACCCCATGCCGCATGCGAGATCATCAAGACGTATCTCGCGTGCGCACCGAATGGCACCGATGTTGTATTGCTTCGCGAGTTCGATGGCGATTTTCCCCAACGCCGGCCAGTGGTGGATGTGCTTGTGGCTGTCTAAGTGGGTGGGTTTGATTCCCGCAGCAAGGGCCCATTCAATCTGGGCCCGCCATTCCTGCAGCGCCTCATCCCGTGCGGCGCGACTGAACTGCACCTTTCGGATCAGGCTCGGAACGGATTGGTCAAGCGAGGCGCTTCGCCCGTGCATAGAGGGGGAGGCAATCAGCTTCACATGGGGAGATTTCGGCGTCCCTTGAGTTAAACACAGGTGAATGCCCACACCCAAACCCGGCAATTCTTTCGCCATACTTGCTGCACGTTCCGCGTCCGGCATGGTGCACATCAGTGTGGTGCTGGTGAGGATTCCGCGACGGTGAGAGTCGAGAATGGCATCCGTCACCCCGGCGGAAAAACCAAAATCATCGGCATTTACGATTACGGATGTCGACACCCACGTATCTTCACGCCCAAATCAGCGTCCTGCAACCGGCCGATAGATTTCCACCATCAGTAATTTGCGGCCCCAATGTTGTGCCTGCCAAAGCGTCGGCGAAAGCACATCCAGCCGGTAACCCTTAATCGCACCACCCCGGTCCAACACCGGCACCGGCCGATCATGGTCATAGCCCGGCACCCGCACCATCATTCCGAATGGGATCAGATGGGTATCAGCAGCCACAAGGTGGCCGTCATTCGTCCAGACACTCTTTCCCGATGCGGTTGTCGTGCCGGGAAAAGGCCAGCAGCAAAATCGATCAGGCGCATAGCTGGTTACCACCAATCGGAGGTGTTCCCACGGCACAAAATACCGGCCGTGATACCAGAAACCACGTCTGACACGGGGTGTCGGTTTCGGGCGTCGATATACCATGCGTTTGGGTATCGGACGCACCATTTGAATCGCCGGTCGAGCTATTTGGATCGTGTGATGCGGGATAGCCTGAGCAACTTGCCGCACTATGACGGGCGGCGTGTGCGGAACAACAGCAGATACCTTTTGACCGGTGGAAGCACTGGCAAGCAGACGTGGGATGTGCCCTAACCGCCAAAACAGGCTCAGCCCGAAAAATAACAGGATCAACAGGCCCATCAGGGCCCCAAGCTCCCATAATTCGCCACGGTTGAGATGCCGTGATCGCCGCATGTCGCAAATCTCCAAAAACCACCGTTTGCGTCCGTGCGTCCATCAGCCATCCTGGCAAAGCCACCATTCCACTTTCGTGGAACAGCGATAGTGGAAAGACACTCACCGATCTAAAACATCAGTAACTGATTGACAGAAGTGTCTTCCCCGACACCCGGAATTTTACCCGGGGTGGGTAGGTACCACAAAGCCCAAAGTACCTAAATAGGGTGTTATAAGACCAAAAATCAGACGTTTATTCGTAATACAGGCAAGATTTAACCCAACTTTCGCACTTCTGGGGTAAAAACCGCATTATCGTGCAACCAGGGCCAAAAGTTTCCACCACAAAACATGCCTGGATTTTCGGTTCTGGGGTCTCTCAGGACTCTTGTAAGGCCGCCAACTG
>JAKAVA010000012.1 GCA_021827645.1 Planctomycetota bacterium | reverse complement strand
GGAATTAATCCATTCAATCTTCCGCCCGCCCACCGCAGTCGGCGCCCTGGCACGCCAACCCCGGCTGCCACCGTACATCACCCCGCCAGGCCACACCCCCTCCCACTGCCCTTCGCCGGACGTTTACGAAAGCCCTGCAACCAGCGGCTCGTAACCGCTGATCACAGCGTCGGGCACCGCGAGGTTCATGCGTTCCCTTGTACGCTGCAGTTGTTCCGGCCGGATGTCTGGCCGCTGTTCCAACAGGCTGCGTATCCATTCGTCGTGAATTTGCTCCGTCCAGCGAGCACGAAAAATGCCCTCCACACTCAACTCAAGGATGACGTCTCGAACCGGCGCCCGGTAAAGCACGCATGCATCAAAGATCGCGGTAAAACTGTCCACCGATCAATAGCCCAGATTCAAGTCCTGTGCTTGCTGCACCAATTCGTCCATTGCCTCGCTGTGGGCCCGGCGGCAGCGGTCGCGGTAAGCCATTAAATCGCGGTAAGCAATACGCCGGTGGGTTCCGACCATCTGGTAACGGATCCGCTCCTGCTTGAGTTCTTTGATGATAAACGGCCGCGACACCCCCAGCAGTTCTGCGGCCTGCTGTGTGGTCAGCTGCGCATGGATCGGCATCAGCGTGACGGCGTTGCCACGGCTCATCTCAGTAAGAATCCGCAGCAGGAGCTGGAGCGCCGATGTAGGCAGTTCCACGATCTCGCCGTCCCCGGCATCCGCCGGGATAAATTGGACGCGTACGGTTGGCGCGGCTTTGGGCACCAACGGGGCCAGCCTGCGGCTGGACTCCTTGGCAATTAGCGCCTCTTCATCGGTGGGGGCCACCGCTTCTTCAACAACTCCTGCCATATCAGTCTCCTTGATACCGATTTACATTATATCGGCTTTAGGCACAAACGCAATAAGTGAAATAAGTGAATTGAATGAATTCGACAATACGTCTTATAATCAAAACACTCGGCAGTCTCACGGCTTACAGCAGGCATTCAATTTATCGCCCGGCCCGACCGCTAAAGCGCGGCGATGGAACAGATTGATAAATCGCTCGGCGATTTCTGGGTGGGTATCGGCAGTCCTCTGCTGACCAGCACCGCCGGCAGACCGATCCCCTCCGATGCCCAGCTCATGCTGGAATTCCTCACCAACGATATCGTCTACACCTGCGTCAACTGGAATGCCGCCGCCGTCGCCCGCGTCCCGTTTCGGCTCTATGCCGTCGACGATTCCCCACCCGGCGGCCGCTCGGTGGATGACACCACCATCGCCCACCTCAAACATCACCCCGCATGGGGACATCGCGTGCGGCAATCCGGCCGCATCTTTGAAGTATCGGATCATCCCCTGCTGAATCTGCTCAACCGGGATAATGACGGGCTTAATGGCTACCAGCTCCGCTACATGACGGGCGTCTATATGGAGGTGTTCGGCGGTGCCTATTGGCTGCTGGAGGATGATTGGGCCGGGCGACCGGGGCAGATCAAAATTCTCCCCACCCAGCGCGTCCTGCCGCTGCGTGATGATGATCTGGCGGTGGTGGGGTACAAATATTTCCCCGCTCTGACGGGCAACTGGATTTCACTGCCCAAAGCGGATGTGCTCGACTTCCGATTCCCTGCCGTGGAAGACCCGTACGGCGGTCGCCACGCCCCGCTGCGGTCGGCCTTCATGCAGGCGGAACTCTCCGCCAAATATGCCCTTTATGAAAATTCGCTCATGGATAATCGGGCCCGGATCGACGGCACGTTTATCCCGCGCGACCAGATCACCCGCAAGGAGGCGGAACGGGCGGAAATGCTCTGGAATGAAAAATTTTCACGCAGCGGCAACGGCCGGGTCCTGGTGGCGGAACAGGCGGGCACCTTTGTGCCGGCACGCTACCCCCCGACCGATCTGGGCCCGATGGAGATCAGCCGCGAAACGCTGCGGCGGCTGGCCCTGGCCTTCGGCGTGCCCGAAGCCCTGCTTTCCAAAGATGCCACCTATGCCAATATGCAGGCCAGCGAAACGCTCTACGCCCGCCAGACCATTCTGCCGCGTGTATTAATTCTAGAACAGAAAATCAATGAACTTCTGGTGCCGCGGTTCGGGCCGAATCTGTTTCTGGCGGCGGACAATCCGGTTCCCGCCGATGCGGCATTTGATCTGCAAAAGGCGCAGGTGGCCATCAGTGCCGGGGCGCTGAGCCGGGAGGAAATTCGCCGCCTTGCAGGGTATGACCGGCAGGTGCCGGCATCCGTAACCGAGGCGCCCGGCTCCATCACCGAGCCTGCACCCACCACGCCTCCTGCACAAGATATGGGGACCGAGCAGGAATTGGCCCTGCTGCTGCAGATCAACCGTGCCGTGGCGAGCGGCGATATGGAACAGGCGGTGGCGATCAATGCCGTTTCCCGCCTGCTGAAGATCGATCAGCACACCGCCCGCGGATTGGTATCCCATGGCCAATCACGCAAAGGCCGACAGGATGACAAGGAGCTTTCAGATGCAAATGAAAACGTGCGAAGCACGGATGCTGGAAACGGGACCGGGCAAACGGGAGATCATCGCCTGCATCAGCACCACGGCGGTGGATCGGCAGAATGAGGTGGTGCTGCCGACGGGCATGCTCCGCAAGAATCACGCCGGTATGACGGTATTCTATAACCATGACACCACACGTCCCATCGGCGTAACGCAGTGGATCAAGCCGCACAACGGGCGGGTTCTGGCTAAATTCCGCTGCACCGACAAAACCCCGTTTGCCCGCGACATCTTTGCCCTGGCTCAGGACGGCGTGTTGCGTACATACAGCATCGGTTTTCGGCCGCTGGAATCCTCGCCGCCCACCGCCGCCGAACTGCGTGAACATCCCGACTGGGCCGGGGCTCTGCGTGTGCATCGGTCATGGGAACTGCTGGAATTTTCGCTCGTCGGCGTCCCGGCCAATCCCGAGGCCCTCATGCTGGCCATCAGCAAGGGAATCAGTTCACCGGCCCGCGAGGCGATGGAAGCCATCCTGCCGCCGCAACCCACTACACCCGATTTCACCTGGCTTGGGCATGTCGTCCGCCGTCTGCGGCCCACGCCACTTCAAGCGGCGATCGATCGGGCGGTGCAACGGCACCATCCGAATCGCTGAAGGCCGCCATAACCGAATGCGGCTATTAAATTCGGCGTCTTCTGCGAACGAATGGAATCGCGGCGACACCCGCCGCCAGAAGCCACAGCCCGGCCGGCTCCGGCGTCGGTATGCCGAAAGTAGTTTGGATGCCCGAAAGCGTCTGCGAAACCAGAAATTGATCCGCCGCGGTGGTCGGGTGCAGCCCATCCCAGAAGAGATAATCATCTGGGTTCACGCCCGCCTGCCCCTGCGCGGGTGATGTCACATTGGAAAATCCGTAGGTGGACGGATCGGAGACGAGTTGGTTGAAGAGGGAGCTGACATCCACGGCATCCAGCTTCATACCGGGAAACGTGCCCGCATCAATCGCGCTGACGTATTGATTGAATGAGGAATTGAAATCACCCACGGCGGTTGGCAGATCGGCCGCCGTCGAAAGCCCGGCCCCCTCGGGCGTCAGAGCCAGATTCGGCAGATTCAACCAAATAAAATCGCGGGCACCATTTTGATACAGGGTCGATATTTCGCCGTAGACATTGTTTGCTGCCGTCGTGGCCGCACCGTCAATGCTTGTTGGGGTAGCTCCGGTCGCTTCGGCGGCATCCAAAATATCATTGGCGCCGCCCCAGAGCAGATACAAATTATTGGCCGGATTGGTCGGCTGTGAATTGATAAATGAATCCACCTGCGCCTGCATGCCCGGAATATTGACGCTATCAAGGGTCTGTGATCCGCCCGTTATCGCGCCGCCGTAGGAATAATCGGTTCCGCCGGTTGTGCTGGGGGCGAGCGTGGAAAAGCCGAGTGCGTTATTGAGCTGATAGGCATAGTTGCCGATGATGTTTGTCGATGGAGTGGTATTCGGGCCGTCGGTAAACATCCCGGTCGTATAATTGGAGAAGGCTCCGGGCAGCAGTCCGCCATCGGCGTGGGCCAGATTGCCGACATCTGTCAGACTGTCGCCAAAGATTACGAAATGGTTGAATTGCGCAGCCGATGCAGTTGTCGGCCCCATGGCGATCACCCCCGCCGCAAGGAGCATCATGCCCGCCAAAGCAGACGGCGATATGGGGATAGCTTTTCGATTTAACATGCTTGAGACTCCATAGCCACGGACAGTGCAAGCGATGATACTAGCCGCCACTGAGGTGAACGGTCAATGTCGCCGACAGAACGCTCGGAGTCTGAAGTAGAGCACGGCTGGCGGCGTCGGCAGAACAGTGGAACCTCTATGAGCACACAGTTGTCGAGCAGGGCACGACGATAAATGTTCGTTTTCACCGCGACGGCCAGCAGTGGAATAAATCCGCCAGGCAACATTTGCCCGGATACTTGCCATGCTCGTATCCGGTGGTTGTTCGTTTTCCGGATCAGCGCAAATTAGTAGGCACATTCAATGTGTCGGTGGTTCCTTGAACTCTCCTGATCCTCTGTCCCGGCGACACAGTTGGATGGCCTCTGCGATCCTCAATGATCGGATTTCGTCCGTGAAATAAGGGCGTAGGCGTTATGGTTATGAATCGATTCAAAATTTTCGCTTTGAATTTCGTACCACGTAATCCGAGATTCCGATTCCATACGGAGAGCCAGATCACGGATGATGTCTTCAACAAACTTCGGATTATCGAAAGCCTGTTCGGTGACGAATTTTTCGTCGGGGCGTTTGAGCACCGCATAAACCGGCGCGCTGGCGGCCGCTTCCATCATGCCGACCAGTTCTTCGATCCACAATTCGCCGTCAAATCGCACCCGGGCGCTGATTTCACACCGCTGATTATGTGCCCCATAGCGTGAGATTTCCTTGCTGCACGGGCACAGGGACGTTGCGGGGGCCTTGACGCCGAGAATGAAATCATCGGTTCCGTTGCTCGTGCCTTCAAAGGTACAGACGTAATCCATCAGGCCCCGGGCCCCGGTGACGGGTGCTGATTTTTCAATGAAATAGGGAAACTGCATTTCAATGTGGGCATCGTCGGCCAGGAGACGCTTCTTCATATCGTGCAGGATCGGAATAATCTGCGCCGGTGTGATGCTTCGATGATACTGATTTAATATTTCCAGGAAACGCGACATGTGCGTTCCCTTTTTATGCTTCGGCAGAGAAACATAGAGATTGATCAGGGCGACCGTATTCTGCTCTTCGCCGTTGGGTTGGCGCAGGGTGATGGGATAGCGCACACTTTTGACACCCACTTTGTCGATCGCCACATTTCGCTGGTCCGCGGCAGACTGCACATCCGCCATTGCCGGTTGTCGTTTGGTCATCTGTTCCGCCGTCAGTAAAGTCATGATATCCCGTTAAAAAAAGCCGGTGCAGCCATGCGAACCTCTTTCATCCATATGGAAAGGCCTCCGCACCATGGATATTAGGCAGGGCGCAGCGCCGGAGGCAAGGCGCCATTTCCTCCGGAAGTTACTTGGACGCATAGACTGCCGCCGGGTTGACAATCTGTTCCCGCACCTGCTTGAGTGTTCCATCGGGTTCAATCGCCCGGAAAAAGCAACTGCGAAACCCATTATGGCATGCTGCTCCATGCTGTTTCACTTTGAGCAGAACGGCATCCTGATCGCAATCGATGAGGATCTGCTGCACCTGCTGCACGTGGCCGCTCTCCTCCCCCTTTACCCAGAATTTCTGCCTGGATCGACTCCAATAGGTAGCCTTTCCGGTCTGCATCGTTTTTTGCAAAGCCGCTTCATTCATGAAGGCCACCATCAGAACTTCACCGTTATCGGCATCGACCGCGATGGCCGTGATTAACCCGTTTGCATCGAATTTAAGGTGTAACTGAGAACCCATATCCGCATTAGCTGACATTTGACGTAACCTCCGACAAATTTCCCACTAAATTGTAGGGCAAAAAGGCCTCTCGGTCACATGAGCGCCGGTGGTATTGATTCCGGGACATTACCGACCCCGTGATATGGCTACTATCTCCGTTGAAGACTGCGACCCGTTCCGGAATTGGAAAAATATCGCCCGCTGACGCACAATGTAGCGGTGAATGAAGTTTCGTCTTCGGACGCCATACAACTGCTGGTGATCATGCCCAATTGGCTCGGCGACGGGGTGATGGCCACCCCCCTGCTGCGTTCGCTGGCGAACCTGCCCGGCCGGCCACAGATTGCCGCACTGACCCGGCCGCTGGTTGAACCGGTGGTGACGGGAATGCCGTATGTGCACCGGATCGTGCGTTATCAATATCATGGGAGCAAGATTGATATCGGGGCCACAGCGCGGATGCTTGCGAAGGAGCATTTTGATGCAGCGATTATTCTGCCGAACAACTGGCGGTCGGCCCTTATCGCCTGGCGGGCGGGAATCCCGGTGCGGGTGGGTTACGAGCGCGATGGTCGCCGACTGCTTCTCACCCACCATATTCAGGCGGCATTGCGGAAGGATGATGAAATTGCGCTTCAGTTACAACGGGCGAAATACCGGCGGCGACTGGCGCAAGACGGCCCTGCGGCTGTGACTGGGCCGATACCGTCGGCGGCACCCGGCCGGATGAGCCGAACATTGCGGCAATGGCATAATTATCAGCCGGTTTCAACCATCGAGTATTATTTGAAATTGCTGGATATTCTGCCTTTGCAGCTTAAAAGAGACCAACCGGTGAATTCAGCAACAGGCGGTGCACGGTCTCCAGCAGCGATGCCGAATCGGCAGATGGAATTATTTTGCAGCGACACCGAACGGGCGGCGGCGACCGAATTGATTCGCTCACAGCATATTGACGGCCCGTACGCCATGATCTTTCCGGGGGCGAATTTCGGTGCGTCCAAATGTTGGCCGATTGAAAGATTTGCAGAATTGGCCCGAGGGCTCGCAGCGGGCGACGCCGGACGCAACTGGTGGGTGCTGCTGGCCGGAGCGCCGAGTGAGCTCCCGGCACTGGAGGAAATTACACGGCAGGCGAGAACGGAATCGCGGACGCGCATTATCAATCTGGCGGCTCTGGAAAAGCCGACGGCGCTGGGGACGGTCAAGGCCTTGGCGGCAGGTGCGGGCCTTGTGGTATGCAATGACACGGGTCCCCGCCACTTTGCGGCAGCTTTTCAGCGCCCGTTGGTAACGCTTTTCGGCCCGACCGATCCGCGCTGGGCACAGACCTATGACCCATGTGAGCAGATTGTCAGCGTTCCCATGGAATGCGGTCCATGTCAGTTAAAAGTCTGCCCGATTGACCATCGCTGCATGCGGGGGATTACGGTGGAGATGGTGCAGAGGGCGATTGAACGGGCGATTGAGACACGCAGAGTATGAAGATCGCACTGGTCATTGAGCATTTCGATGCGGCACGCGGCGGAGCGGAGCATTTTGCGGTATGGCTGGCCGGGCAACTTGTTGCCCGCGGCCACGACGTGCACGTGGTCTGCCACGACAGCCGCCGCCACCGCGATCGTTATCAGGCGGCGCATCGGGGCGCTTCACACGATGCGGTCAAATCGGCAACGGCAGGAGGAATCCGCACGGAATCGGTTCCGGGCGTGACGATTCATGCTCTTCAAGCCGCGAAACTCAGCACCGGTTTCGGATTTCGGCAGTTCGGACGGCGGGTAGCGCAATGGTGCCGCAAACATCGGCCGGATCTGGTTCACTCCATTTCCGTCGCCTTTCCGGGAGATGTCTATCACCCGCAACCGGGCGTCTACATGCGGATGCAGGATCAGGCGATAAGTTCGCGTGATCATTCGGCGGCGGCGGGTTTCAAGCGTCTCACATTGGGCATTTCGGGCAAACAGCGTGCTCTGCTGTCGCTGGAAAAGGTGGCCTGTAAACCGGTAAACCGTGGCGGTGCGGATAAGATTATCTGCATCAGCGATCTGGTGATGCGCGACTTCACGACATTTTATCATGTGCCGGCGGATCGGCTGGTGCGAATGGAAAATCCGCTGATGTATCGCGTACCGGCCGATGAAGAGATGCTGCGCGATCGGCAGTGGTTTCGGGGCATGTATCATCTGCCAGACTCGGCGAGAGTGGCGCTGTTTGCCGGACACGATTTCCGGCGCAAGGGATTATCGTGGGCGATTCGCGCGGTAGCGGCGAGCGACAACTGGCATCTGGTTGTGGTGGGAATGGGCAAAGTGCGAAGATATCTGGAGCTTGCCGAAGAACTGCGGATCAGCCCGAGGGTGAAATTCATCGGTCCGACGAGGGAAATGTCGCGTGTCTATGCGGGGGTGGATGCATTATTATTCCCCACGTTCTACGACAGTTTCGGACTCGTGGCACTGGAGGCGATGGCCCACGGACTGGAAGTCATCAGCACCCGGTTTCTGGGGGCGGCGAATCTGGTGGAGGACCTGGGCATGGGCATGATTGTCGATTCGCCCCGATGCGTGCACGACATGACCTCGGCGCTGGATTCGATCCGGCCGACCTGGGAGCGACGGCTCAACATGGTGCGGTCGGCAGAGACGCATTTTGCTCCGCTGCGGCCGCAAGGGTACATGGATCGACTGGAGCAGATTTACCGCGAAACGGCGACGCCACGCTCGCGCCACGCGGTGGAGCGACGGTAATATATTTTTGTGGCATGTTGGTTTTCTGCAGGATGAAAAAGTGAACATCTCCTACGTTGGTCTGATACTGGGCGTGGTGGCGGCGTATCTGCTGGGGTCGATTCCCTTTGGGCTTCTGGTGGGACGGGCTAAGGGTATTGACATCCGCGCCCACGGCAGTGGTAATATCGGTGCGACCAATGTCGGTCGATTACTGGGGATGCGGTATTTCTGGCTTACTTTCGGTCTCGATTTTCTCAAGGGGTTTGTGCCGGTTCTGCTCACCGCCATCATCGGTCACCATGAGGGCGCGGGGAACTGGCCGCCGCTGATCATCGCCGCTTCTGCCATCGCCGGCCACCTGTATCCGATTTATCTGAAATTCAAGGGAGGCAAGGGGGTGGCGACAACATTCGGCGCGGTGCTGGGTATCTGGCCGGTCTTTACTTTTGCAGGCCTCGCGGCGGTGGCGGTGTTTCTGCTGGTCTTCTTTCTTTCGCGCATCATTTCGCTCAGTTCGATTATTGCCGCGCTGGTGTTTCCGCCTGCCGTTCTATTTGCCGGTCGTCTGGCTCCGCATTCCTGGTTGTGGCTGCCGCGGCAGGAATGGAGAGTCTTCTGGCCGCTGCCGACGGCGGCGGTGCTCTTCTCACTTCTGATCATCATCAAGCATCGGAGCAATATCTCCCGGCTGCTTTCGGGTACGGAAAAAAAACTGGTCTATCCCGCACCCAAGCCGTTTGAAAAGCCCCCGACTGATCACAACGCTTCGGGCGGCAATTAAAATTTAATCCAGCTCCGGCGTGGCAGGATCGAATCAAACCAGGGGGCCAGAGGCTGAAGCATCAAAATGGCGGTGGACGCCGGCGGCAGCGGGAGTGCAATTCGCGAAAACAGCGCGGCGAGAAAACCGGCTGCCAGAAGAAAGACCCATCGCGACCGAGGCGAGAGAGGAAGCGTGCCGGGCAGGGCAAGCAGAAAGACGGACGCGAAAAGAAAATCTCCACTGCATATTTCAACAAACAGGAGATCGATCGCGCGCTCCGGGGGCAGATACCAGATACCGCCGAGGCTTTGCCAGAATTGATGGTGCATGGAATGGGCTGAAAGCGGGGCAAAGATCAGGCCCACGAGAACGAACAGGATGAACATCCCCCAGGCGGCGGGATTCAGAATGTTGCGGTATGCCAGAATAAGGCCCGCCAGGATGATCCCCAAAACCCCCACCACTCCGATTCGGCCCGGCATTGCCCCAAGAAAAAGTTCGGCCGGCGGTGGTAAGAGAGTGCCGAAGGCGATGTCCAACATGGAACGGGCTTTGGTGCCTTGAGGCCGATCGCTGACGATGCGGAGTGTTTTGGCCAGCACATGATCGGGCGCAGGAACGGTGACCGCATCGCGACCGCGCACTGCGGCTCGTCGGGGCCAACGATAATGTTGAAGCGGAGTCGTCAGCCTGAGATTTCCCACCACCAACGCATCTTGAACCAGAATCGGCCCCTGAGAAATCCGGCCTACGGCGAGACTCAAGAATATGGCCACCAGAAGTCCGACGTGGACGCGTTGTCGCCCCGGCAGCCCGGCCAGCCAGATCAGCAGTGCCACCGCTATCCCGGCGATGCCGGCGAGCCATATCGGGCAGGTTTCCGGCGCCAAAGCGGATAAAAGCATCGCCGAAGTGATGGTGTGGTTGAAGGTCATCAGCTTTCCGCGGCTGGTGAAACGCCGCAGAGCGCCCTGCGCCGCCGCCGCTGCTGCCACAGCCATCACAATGATCAGCAGGGCGTGGACTCCAAAAATGCTCACACCCCAGGCAAGCGGGAGTATCAGGGCAATCATGATCGCCTGATAAAATTCGCGGCGGGCGACAGGCCAGAGCAGGAATGGAGCGCGGTGTCGTGCGCCGGGCGAGGCAACAACCACTGCAGCATCAGACGTGGTCATACCGACGAGTCCCCCGCGACCGACACGAGATTAAATTCGACGCGATTGCGCATATCTTCGATGCAGGCGGCCAGAGGGAGCCGCGACGGGCAGATGTAGGTGCACAGACCGCAATCGATGCAGGCCATGGCATCGCGCGGGTTTGCCTGGGCAACTCCATCATGCAGACACTGGGCGGCGTACAGAGCGGCGGGATTGATGGCAACCGGACAAGTCTGCACGCACCATCCGCAGCGGATGCAGTCTACCGGGGTTTCCGGCTCAGGACGAAGGTGCAGTGCCAGCGTCTCGAGTGCAGAATCCACCTTGGCCGTTGCCGGATCGATTTCCCGCCCCGTCAGCAAACCATTGGCGATGCACTGCATGGCCCCGGGATCGATTCCCGCCTGTAAAAATACGTCCCGAACCGATGAGCCGATTTTCGCCCAGACAACACGTGGTGAAACACCGGCCATAAATATCTGCACCGGGCGATGTGAACAGAGGGTCCCGTGGAGCAACGATCGGCCCAGCAGCAGGCAGGTGAGCAGATCAACTGTGAGTATTCCCTCTTCAAGCGGATCCGCACTGCGGCAGCCGGCGACGATGCGGGCGAGAATCGCTGGATGCGCGGCCGGATATCGGGACACCAGTGGCAAAAGCCGACAGCGCGATCGTGCCAGTTTCAGCAGCGGGCGAAGCTCGCGCTGATCGATGCGTTCATAGGCCAGCACCGTCGTCGGGGAGGAAAATATCCCGGTGATCAGATCCATGCCGGCCAGGATTTCCGCCGGGTTTATTTTCGCGCAGATGGCACCGATACGCGATTCAGGAATGATGGAAAGGGCGCTGATCATGATTTTTTTAATTTTCCGCCCGCTCACCGACGCCGTCTGGTTCGCCAGCGACGGAAACTGTGGATGCGTCTGGCCCAGATCGGCGGCCGCCAGATAGTCGCAAAGTTGCGTGCGATCGGCGGGGTGCGGGGGTGGGTCGCGGCGTGGATCCATCGTAACGGGCGGAATATCGGGCAGATGCCAGCCGGGCGGCCCGAAATAGATTCCCCCGATCATGGGGTTGAGGAGAGGCCGAAATCCAGAGGTCCATAATCGCATTGCGTGCTATTTTATGCGATGATGAATTTCCAGCCAGTGTGGGCGCAACGCCAGCCTCTGGTTCCGCTGGTTTTTTATGCCGGTGCAGAAACCGTTTCGCCGTCGGGCGCGATCCGCGCGTTGGTCGGTGCATTCTCCCAACCAGTTGGGGAATGCACCGGACCGAAATCTGCGTTAAACGAAATCTGCGATTAATGACCGACGATGTCGGATTTCATCGGAGCCAGCAGATCGATGAGTTCCTGCTGCGCGACCGGTGTAACATGTTCTTCTTTCAGCGTATCGGAAAAGTCTTCCATGAAGGCATTCCACTGGGCGTCGGTAATGTGCATACCTTTGTGCGCCTGGTACATGTCCGGGCCGGTGTATACCTGCGGTCCGCCGGAAAGCTGTCCGATCTGGTTAACGAGCGCCGTCTGCAGTTTTGCGATATTGGCATGGGCAAATCGGCCGTTAATACGTGGATCTTTGCTGACGTTGATCAGGAATGCATGTACGACCGTGGTAATTCCCTGCTGCCCGCCAAGCTGGCTGTAAAGACTCGGAGCCGCCATATTGGACGTGGATTTTGCACAGCCGCCCAAGAGGACCGCCGCCACCAGAGCAGTGGAAAGCACCGCCATCGAGCGTACCGACCGTAGAACACTTTGATGCCGCACTGGGAACTCCTTCATTGATACCAGACGACCGGAAACGCCGACCCTCGCGGCCGGATATCGCCTCCGCCGGATGATGTGATAACAGCGCGCCGCAGGTTAGGCAAGCCTGAGCGGGTGCCCGGCATCAGACCACCAGCGGATCAAACGCTCGGCGGATGGCCTGCAATTCGTCAGGTGTGAGGGTGAATGTCATCGCGTAGGCGTTGGACCGGGCCTGTTCGACATTCCGCGCACCGACAAGGGCCGCGGTAATCCCCGGAACCTGCATCGTGTAATTGATGATCACCTGCGCAAAATTGGCCTTGTACCGATCGGCGATGGGGCGGATCGATTCGAGTGCGGCGAGAATTTTACGCCGGTTTTCAACCGTGAAGAGCTTGTGTTCGTTGCGATGATCTCCCGGCGGGAACTTGCGATCCGGAGTGACCTTGCCGGTAAGTAATCCACGCTCGAGTGGTGAATAAACAATGACGCCGATCTGATGGTTCCGGCAGAACGGTAGTATTTCCTGCTCGATCCCCCGGCGCACGACGCTGTACGGCGGTTGCAGGCTGGAGAGCGGCCCGGCCTTCATCGCCAGCGTCATCTGATCGACGCTGTAGTTGCTAACGCCGATGGCTCGTACTTTACCTGCCTTGCGGAGTTTCTCCATGGCGGCCATCGAGTCTTCAAATGGAGTCGAGGTGTCGGGCCAATGAATCTGATACAGATCGATGTAATCGGTGTTAAGCCGCTTGAGACTCTGCTCAACTTCCCACGCAATGCTTGCGGGACGCGAATTTTTTCGGATCACGACATCCCGGCCGTCGGGCGTCTTCTGATTCCATGGGTCAACGCCCCCACCCTCCGGGTCATCCCAGCGCATACCGCATTTGGTGGCGATGATGACTTTATCGCGCGGGTAGCCGACGATAGCCCTGCCCACGAGCGTTTCGCTGTGTCCCATGCCGTAGACCGCCGCGGTGTCGATGGTGGTAACGCCCGCATCGATCGAGGTGCGAATCGCATCGATGGATTGGTGATCATCGGCACCTCCCCACATCCATCCGCCGACGGCCCATGCGCCGAAGATCATTGGTGTTATTTTCAAGCCGGATTTACCCAATTCGCGCGTCGGCATCATGATGAGTGCTCCTTTTGTTCTGGGCCTGCATCGCTTCAGCGACCTCTATCGATCATTATCTATAGTTGACCGTATGGGGAGTGTCAAATATCCCTGCCGTGAACGGCACGGCGGACATGAGGGAACGATGGGATGATTCCCTGTTTGAGTGGTATGGATATCGAAGAGGACGCCCACCAAGGCAAACCGATCAAGCCCGGGGCTCATCAACCCGCTTACTTGCGTTACACCAGTGCCCGGCCCGTCATGCGTTCCAATACCCGCAGAGGCGATTTTTCCGGATCGCGCATCGCCCCGACTGGCAGACGATAGGTCTGCTCCAGCAGATACTGCCCGGCATCCACAGCGTGGAGCACCTCATCGGTGAAGCAGAGCCATGTGCACTGGGCCGGGAAACTGAAGGCACTCTGCGGGGCGGTTTTCTGGTAGTGGTCGTCCATCTTCCCCTGATCGTGAAGCTGCAGCATGTAATGGTCGTACATCGTGCGTTTGGTGCGGGTGACGCGGAAAAGATATTGCAACGCCAATGATCCCGGAAGCGGGGGCTTGAGCCGGGGGAAAAATTTCTGGGCAAACCCGGCAAACGGCTCGCCGATGCGCCAATCCCGTCCCTTGCCGTGCGGATTCACATTGCAAAAGACGCGGATGATACGATTTCCCTGCACCGGGCGGGCGGGGAACTGGTCGGGATGAAGGCGGGTGTCGTCCTTGGTCACTTTGGCGGGCCGCCCCTTGATCTCCACGGGGCGATAGCTGGTGCGGCCCCGAATCAGAGCCGGTTTGTAGCGCGGAAAGAGATTCTGCAACAGGGATGTGGTGGAATCGGCATAGCGCTGCAGCATGGCGGCCAGTGCGGCCTTATCCGCCGATTCACCTTCCATACCCTGAATTTTGCCGGTATTGGAATCGTAACTGATATTTTTTGCCGCCCCGTTACTCCACGAAGGGGTGAGGAATTTCTTCTCCTCATCATGAAATTGGAACGTAAGCTGCGGCAGAAACACCACCTTGCCGGATTCCATTGCGTCGGTCGCAAGCTCCTGGCGTGAGGAATCCAAGGCCTCATCCCAACGGGTCAGGGGTAACTCAAATAGCCGATCCATGAAACATCCTTTCCATCGATTGGCAAATTTTAGCGGCAAGTTGTGAACTGACAAAGCCTCTGGCGGCGGCATGCGGACCGGCGATTTAGGGTACTCGGCCGGCTGGGACGCCATGAGCGAAACAGAACACGGTAAACTATCTCTCGGCAAGCTGGGTTTGCAGCCACATCAACAACGCGCAGATGATCGATCGGATACGCGGGATTTGCGACCTGAAGGGTTTTGGCTGCCCAGTGATCTGTACGCCGGAAGAATTATCAGGAGCTTGATCATGTATTGTGATCCGATCGTGAAAGAGGTTCGAGCGGTTCGGAAAAAATTGCTTCGGGATTGCCACAACAATCTTGACGAGCTAATTGCTTTTGTGGAAGGGGGGACCGGCGATCGTCATGGGGCGGCACCCAAAGCTCGCCCCGGAGTGACAGTTTTCCGGAACGCGGCCCGCGGTCGCACTGCTGCTTCGCCTCAAGCACGGCGCCACCGTGCCGGCGCCAAAGGCAAAACCTGACCGGCGCCGACGGGTCTGCGCATCGCCCGGTGTTGAAGACGCGACCGGCAAGGCTTCACTGCGTCGGAGCTGCAGACTGGGAAGTTGTATACCGCAGAATCCACTTCGGGGTATCTGCAAATCCTGCTGCACCCCAACCGGCGATGCAGCGGATATATTGCACCTCTATGAACAACCGCCTGAAACTCGCCTACGCAAGCAACGGATTCACCCGATTCTCTCTCTTGGAGGCAATCCGTGCAGTCGGGGCGATCGGCTACGACGGGATCGAGATTCTGGCCGACAAACCACACTGGTATCCCAAACCTCCGGGGCGTGAAGCCAGTGCAATCAGTCGCGAACTGGAAAAAGCGGGATTGAGCGTATCGAATGTGAACGCCAACTGCACCTTCGGATATTGGAAAAATCCTCCGCCGGAACCATTCTTTGAGCCGTCGCTGGTATCTCCGCAGGCGGCGCTGCGCCGGGACCGTATTCGGATGATTCTCCATACGCTGGAATTTGCCCGACAGATCGGGGCGAAAAATATCAGCATCACCAGTGGCAAACCCCTGCCGGAGATGCCGCCGGAAAAAGCCCTGCGCCAACTTGGTGAATCGCTCAAGCCGATTTTGGCAAAAGCGGAGCAGTTGGGCATCGATGTCGGGATCGAATGTGAGCCGCTGCTGCTGGTGGAATGGGCACACGAGTTGCGGTCGCTGATCTTAAAACTCGGCAGTAACCGCCTGGGTGCGAATCTCGATCTGGGTCACAGCATCGTGCTCGGCGAAAAGCCGTCGCAGGTGATGCAGATGCTTCGCGGCAGGATTTGGAACTGCCACGTGGAAGACCTGCCGGGCCGCAAACATTATCACCTGATCCCCGGCACCGGGACGGTTGATTTCCATGCCATTGCCCGGGCCATGCGGCGGACAAAATATGATCGGTTTGTCACGGTTGAACTTTACACCCACACTGCCCGACCGCGGGAGGCGGCTGAAAGGAGTTTCGCCTTTTTGCGCCCGATATTGGAGTGAGGGTTGCCGGTCAGACGCCGGCGGCAATCGGACTTGCGGCCGGAGTCCGCACTTCCTGTCGAAAAGCGTCGGTGAGCAGGCGGGTGACGGGGCCGACGTAACCGTCGCCGACCGCGCGACGATCAATGCTGGTCACCGGCACGATTTCTGCCCCCGTGCCCGTCAGGAAGCATTCGTCAGCCGTATAAAGGTCGTGTCGCGTGAGATTCACCTGCCGAACCTGAATTTCATTTCGGGCGGCCAGTTCAATCACCGTGCCGCGGGTAATGCCCAAAAGAATGCCGCTCTCTTCGGGCGGCGTGAAGACCACCCCGTCGCGAACGATGAAGATATTGTCCGCCGTGCATTCGCACACATACCCGTGCTGGTTCAGCATGACCGCCTCAGAAACCCCGGCGTCAATCGCCTCCCATTTGGCCATGATATTGTTGAGGTAATTGAGGCTTTTTATTTTCGGCGACAGAGCTGCAGGGCTCGTACGGATGGTGCTGGCGGTAATGATGGCCATACCGCTGCGGTAGGTTTCTTCCGAATACATTTTGATGGTATCGGCAATGATCACGACGGTCGGCTTGGCGCAGTTGAGTGGTGATATCCCCAAGGCGCCCAATCCGCGGGTAACCACCAGTCGGATGTAGCTGTCGGTAAGCTCATTGGCGGCGGTGGTCTCATTGATTGCCTGCGCAAGTTGCTCGCGGGAATAGGGAATTGGCAGGCGGATCGACTTGGCGGAATCGAAAAGCCTGCGCAGGTGTTCATCGAGCTTGAAGACGCGGCCGGCATATTGGCGCAACCCCTCAAAAACGCCGTCGCCGTAAAGCACCCCGTGATCAAACACATGGATGCATGCCTGCTGTGAATCGACCAGTTTGCCGTCTAACCAAATCCGCTTAGCCATGATGGATACGTTCCTGCAACCAACTTCCAAAGCGTATTATGATAATGGTGGAAGGGGTGACGGGCAAAGGATTGTAGATGATTGCGGGGTTATCGCGCCGTTTATGTGGAATTCAACGACTCTGATGGTGGTGGTAGGGGTGTTATTGGCCGGTCTGGCCTTGCTGGCCGCCAGTCTGGTGATCGATGAGCGGAAGCGCCGCCGCGACCTGCGGGCCCTGCGGAAATTTGCCCAGGCAGAGGCGGCGGGGAACGGGCAGGACGCGGTGGTGCTGCGGCGATGGGGAGATGCCGACCTGCGCGAAATCTATGAGCTTTTCGCCGGCTTGATCCGTCAGCGTAACAAAGACCGCGACGCGACCGAATTTCGGGCCCGGCTTCTGGACGCCACGATCGAACATATCGATCAGCCCGTTGCCATTCTCGATGCCGACAATCAGATGATCCGCTGCAATTCCCGGATGATTGTCTGGATGGGGGAAATTCGGCGTGGCCACCTGCTGGAGGGCGGGCAGCCCGACGTTCCGCCCACCGAGCGGGCACAGCATGTCGATCTGACGGATTTTCTGGTTGAAACGGGCGTGCGGGAACTTATCGTCGCAACCCGCGAAAGCGGCCTGGGGTGCACCCGCCATGTGAAATTAACGGTGGACGGGCGGCAGCGCAGCGTCGAGGTGCTCGCCTCCTGCGTGATGCCCGGCGATGCAAAAACCCCGGTGATCCTCACCTTCCGCGATCAGACCGAATGGATTGCCAGCACCCAGATGAAAGCCGATTTTTCGGCCAACGCCAGCCATGAATTGCGCACTCCGCTGGCCAGCATTCGTGCCGCCGTCGAAACCGTGCTCGATGCCGGCATTGACGATCAGGCGACGGTGAAACGGTGCATGGATATCATCGGCGGACATGTGTCGCGTCTGCAGTTGTTGGTGCAGGACCTGCTGGATCTGTCGCGCACGGAAGACCCCAACGCGCTGGTCCGCACCGATCTGATCAAACTCGCCGAACTGCAAAATGTGCTGACGCAGATTTTCGGCGCTATGGCGGCGCAGAAGGGCATTGAACTGCGCTTTGATATTGCTCCCGATGCGGCGCTGATGCGGGGAGATGAACGGCTCATCCTGCTCACGCTTAAAAATTTAGTGGATAACAGCATCAAATTCACCAGCCAGGGCTCGGTAACCGTGCGTTCCTACCGCCAGGTGCGCGCCGGCGGAAACCGCGGAACCCTGCCGCGACCGGCAGGGGGTGCGGCGGAACGGGAGGAATTTCTGATCCTGGATGTGAAAGACACCGGCTGCGGCATCCCGCCGGAAGATCGCCAGCGCGTCTTCGAACGCTTCTACACCGTTAACCGCAGTCGTGGCGGAGCCGACCGCGGTACCGGGCTGGGGCTGGCCATTGTGAAGCACGCGGTGGCCGGAATGGGCGGCACCGTTGAATTGGAAAGTCAGGTGAATGTCGGCACGACGATACGGTGCGTCTGGCCGATGACGCGTGTTGCGGTCGGGAAGATGGATGCTCCCAAACTTCCGGTATCATGAATCGCGGGTTTTTTCACGCTCCGACATGGGGCCTGCGGCGCGGCAGCTTGGCCCGCCGCCGATCAGTCCGCCGCATTCAGCTCACCGATACAGACGTTTTCAGGCAGATGGAGAAATGAATGAATCACGGCATGACCCCAGGCGAACCGGCGCTATCATCCACCGGATCGATCGTGCTGATCGGCTTCCGCGGCAGCGGAAAGAGCACGGTGGGAAGAATTCTCGCCGGGCGCTTGCACAAGACATTTCTCGATACCGATGAGATTATCACCCGGTCGGCGGGGATGAATATTAAGGAAATATTTGAGAGTGGCGGCGAACCGCTGTTCCGCGGGTTTGAGGCCGCCGCGGTGAAAGAGGCAGTCGGCGTTTCGGATGCCGTTATCAGCACCGGTGGGGGCGTGGTGCTTTCAGACGAAAATGTGCAGCATCTGCGCGGTTGCGGGGTGGTGATCTGGCTTGATGCGCCCGCTGAAGTCCTCTGGCAGCGCATCAGCGCCGATACCGCGACGGGCGCATCACGACCGAATCTGACCGCATTCGGCGGTTTAAAGGAAGTCGTTGAACTGCTCTCGCGCCGCCGCGAGCGTTACAACCGTGCCGCTCATCTGATGGTTCATGCGGATGATTCGCCCGAGCGGATCGCGGAGAAGATTCTCAGCCAGATCAGCGCGCTGTGAAAACCCAAAAAAAAGAGCCGTGTGGAGGAGGGTAATTCCACACGGCCTGGCGGAGGAGGAAACGAGTTTGTGTCTCTATCTCCCTCACTTTGGGCAGGCCGGGGTGCTTTCAATCCCGCACCCCCGTCCTGCGTTGTCGCACATCACCGCGACATCTGCTTCTATTGCAAGCCCCATGCCAAATGAATGCCGATGGCGAGTTCTGCCGGGAGATTTTGCTTTTCAGGTGAATGCGTGCCTGATTATTGGAACCTCGGCCGATTTGATGGCGGAATTAAGCGCATAAGTCCGCTGTCGATGCCCGCACCCTGTATCCAATAACCTTGAAACGCTTAAAAAAGCGGCAAGTGCGCTGGCGTAGTGACGCGGGAAGCAGAGAGCCACAGGAAAACGGCGTTGCGCGGGCAACTCAGCCGGTACCCGAGAAATTCACACAGTTTGCAGGGAATCGCTCGGCAGGATATGCTCGCCGAAAACTCTCGCGTTGGTGCGAAAAAACCTGACTCATCCGGCGGAGCGGCGATGCAACCTTATCACTTGGCAAAGATCATCGAATGGTCACCTGCAGGCAAACTGCGTTCCCGGAAACGTATGCAGAAGATCATTTATCTTTTACAGTCGGCGGGATGTGCGGCCTTCGATGCAGACTTCATTTTGCACCACTACGGGCCCTATTCGCAGGATGTCGCCGCGCTGACCGATCAGATGGTTTCTGGCGGGTTGCTGCTGGAAAAAGAGGAGCCGAACCAGTCGTCCGGGTCGGTTTATTCTTACCGCCTCAGCGAGGCGGCCAAGAACTCATTGGAAAAGTTTGAAGGCGAGGAAACCGGGAAGCGAATGGCTGCGGAAATGGAAGCATTTCGTGACAGCGCGGTGGAGTTGCTCAAGGCAGATTTAAAAGAGGTGGAATATGCGGCAACGGTGATTTATTTCTATCGGCAGCGGCGAGATTGGGATGACGCCGCGGGAAAAACGGCGAAATTCAAGAAAATCGACAGATCGAACCCAGCGCTTCAGCGGGCGTTGAAGCTTGCCAGGCAGTTCGCTAACTGATCATGCCGGGGGAGAAAGAGTCCACATGGCCGCAAAGCCCGCAAAAATATTTCGTGATCCGCTTTACAACTATATCAGCATTGACCGGAATGCTTGGCTGCTGAATCTTCTCGACACGCCGGAAGTGCAACGGATGCGGCGCATCCACCAATTGGGTGTCAGCTCGCTGACGTACCCGGGAGCGGACCACAACCGGCTGTCGCACACGATGGGCGTGGTGCACCTGATGCAACAGGCTCTTGAGCATCTGAAAAAGATACAGGGTAAGGAAGACATCGACCTCGCCCGCGCGCCGCTTCTTGCTGCCGCGATGCTTCATGATGTCGGGCACGGGCCTTTCTCCCATTTGTTCGAGCCATGCCTCGGGATTGACCATGAAGTCTGGTCCGTGAAGATCGTGAACGACCCGGAAACCCAGGTGCATAAGGTTCTCAAGAAAGTGGACGGACACCTTTATCAAGGTGTCGCAGATTTGATTGACAAGCAATCCACTGGGGACCCCGCGTGGCGGAAGGCGCTTTTATCGAGCCAGTTGGACGTGGATCGCATGGATTATTTGCGACGCGACAGCCTTTTCAGCGGCGCGGGCTACGGCCATTTCGATTTCTATCGCATCCTGAATTCTTTTGAAATACACGATGGCGATTTGGTGTGGTCGGAGGAATCCAAGCTGGCCATCGAGGAGTACATCTTTGCACGTTATTACATGTACCAGAACGTTTATCTGCACAAAACGACCCGCGGCTTTGAGAAGATGATCGAGGCAATGTGGCGGCGTGCCAAGGCGCTTCATGACGGAAAATCCGACGCTGGCCTGGTGCCGGCGTTGGCCGAATTCTGGCGCGCCGGCCCTGATGCGACAGTCCGACAATATCTGCGAATCGAGGAATGCACCGTGCTGGAGCAGGTTCAGCGCTGGACTGACCATGCAGACAAACCGCTGGCTGATCTGGCGCGGCGTTTCCTTGAACGAAACCGGTTTATAGCAATCGACGCTCCGCGACCGGATGATGGCCTTGCAGGATCGTACACGCGATGGGAGTCGGCATTACATGAGGCGGTTGCCAAGGGGGGCTACGATTGCGTGGCAGCGTACTGCCTGAAAGACGAGGTCAAGGCCAAATACAACCAACCCTATTTTCCTGAAAAGGAAAACGATCAGCAGAGCGCGCGTAACGCCATCAGAGTTCGTGCGGCAGATGACCAAAGGCCTGTTGAGATTTCGACTGTCCTTGGGAGGCTGCGTCCGATGACTGAACGCCCCGCCGCCTCACTGGTGCGATACTATCTGCCAGGCGAGTTGCGAGACAAAGTTCAGAGGCTGCGCAACCAGTGGACGCCGCGATCTTAGGGCCTGGAGCACATCATTCGGGCAATCAGGCCCGCCCCTTGGCGGTAACGCCGACACCAGATTCGCTGCGGCTATCAACTGGCCACCCCAATCCGATTCCGGTCCCGGCGACGCGGAGTTTCAATGCGACGTTGGGGTCGAAGGGGGGGGGGGCTCCCCGATGGACGACTATCGAAGCAGGGCCAACACAAATGGGGACAGGTGGGTGCTTTCAGCCGCGCACGGCGGCCATTCGTCCGGCCGAGCGTCGATTGCCATCGTTATCGGCCGTTGGCTTTTCATCTTGCCAGTTCCGGCACTGGGGATATAATCCACCCTGCAAGATTGTCCTGCGAGGAACATCCCGGCGCGTGCTGGGAGTATCCCGCCGTTGTAACGGTGTTAAAGGCATTTTCATGTTAAATCAGTCGAAGAAGTCGGAAATCATTTCAAATACGCGAATTCATGATGGGGACACGGGTTCAGCCGAAGTGCAGATCGCACTGCTGACTGAGAGAATTAACGAACTCACCGCCCACCTGCAATCCCACAAGAAAGACTATTCATCGCGCCGCGGATTGCTCAAGATGGTGGGCAAACGGTCGAGTTTGCTTAAGTATCTCACCCGCACCGATCCGCAGCGCTATCAGAGCATCATTACCCGGCTGGGATTGCGTAAGTAATCGGGTTTTCACGCAGCACCCTTCCTCGACGGAAGGTTGCTGGGTTTATGGGGTCAATTGGGGGCATCGGCCCCGCGAAATGTTGTGTAAGTAATTTGGCCGAAACTCTTTATGCTGCAAGTCGGTTGGATTGATTTAGAGTGATGTTGTGTTGCAGCGGATTGAATATGTAAGGTGAATTCATGACGGTAGTAAAAGTTGAGACGGAGATTGCAGGGCGGTTACTCACAATTGAAACGGGGCATCTGGCCAAGCAGGCCGCAGGGGCGGTCGTCGTGCGGTTTGGTGAGACGATTATTCTGGCAACGGTATGCACCACCGATCCCCGACCGGGCACCGATTTTTTTCCGCTGACCGTTGACTATCGGGAAAAAAGCTCCGCCGCCGGCAAATTCCCCGGCGGCTTTATCAAGCGCGAGGGACGCCCATCCACTAAAGAAACATTAACCGCCCGCATGATTGATCGTCCCATCCGCCCGCTGTTTCCCGCGGGATATTTTGACGAAGTCCTCGTGCAGGTGATGGTGCTTTCAGCCGATGGGCAGAATGATCCGGATATCCTCTCCATCATCGGATCCTCCGCCGCTCTGGCGATCAGCCCCGTTCCATTTGAAGGCCCCCTCGCGGCCGTGCGTATCGGGCGCGTGAACGGCCAGTTCGTCGTCATGCCGACGGCGGCCGATATGGACCAGTCCGATCTCGACCTTCTCGTGGCCGGCACCGATGAAGCGGTGAATATGATTGAAGTCGGCGCACGTGAATTACCCGAGGCGGTTGTGCTTGAGGCCATTGCACTCGGGCATGAGCATATAAAACGCATCGTCGCCATTCAGCGGGAACTGATGGCCCAGGCCGGTAAACCGAAGGTCTGCAAGACCAATCTTCCGCCCGAGGCTCTCGTCCAGGCGGTTGCGGCCTATACCGATAAGCTCCGTGCGGCCAAGCAGGTGCCGGGCAAGCAGGATCGTGCCGCCGCCGTGGACGCCGTCACCGAAGATATCAGCAAGACCTTTACCAAAGCGGAGGGCAATTCTGCCCCCACCGCCATTTATGATCCCTTCCATGTCGCGATGGCGATATCCATGCTGGAAGAAAAAGTGATACGTCGGCTCATCCTGGACGGCAAACGCCCGGACGGCCGCGATAACACCACCATCCGACCGATTCAATGCGAAGTCGGCGTGCTGCCGCGGACGCACGGATCGGCCATCTTCTCCCGCGGTGAAACGCAGGCGCTGGTCACCACCACGCTCGGCACCGGCGATGATGAACAGATCGTGGACGGGCTTGGTGCCGAATATTCCAAAAAATTCATGCTTCACTACAACTTCCCCCCGTTTTCAACCGGCGAAGTGAAGCGCATCATGGGCCCCGGACGCCGCGAGATCGGCCACGGCGCTCTCGCCGAGCGGTCGCTCGAGCCGGTTCTCCCTCCGCCGGATCAATTTCCATACGTCGTCCGTCTGGTTTCAGACATCCTGGAATCCAACGGCAGTTCGTCGATGGCGTCGGTCTGCGGCGGAACTCTGGCCCTGCTGGATGCGGGTGTGCCGCTGATACGTCCCGTCGCGGGTATCAGCATCGGCCTGGTGACCGAGGGGACGCAGGAAGTTTTAATCACCGACATTCTCGGTGAGGAAGATCACTACGGCGATATGGATTTCAAGGTCTCCGGCACCACACAGGGAATCACCGGCATTCAACTGGATTTGAAAATCCGGGGTCTGCGGCATGACCTGATCATCAAGACTTTCGAGCAGGCCCGCGTCGCCCGGCTCAGCATTCTGGAAAAGATGCACGCCGCCATCGCCGCTCCGCGTCCGCAGATTTCTCCCCATGCTCCGCGGCTTTTGACCATTCACATCAATCCGGACAAGATCGGCAAGGTGATCGGGCCGGGTGGAAAAACCATCAAACGCATTGTTGAAACCACCGGCGCCAAGATTGATATTGATGATGATGGAACGGTATTCATCTCTGCAGTAGGTATGGACGCAGCCGAGCGGGCCCGCGAAGAGGTGGAACGGCTCACCGAAGAAGTCAAGGTGGGCAAGGTCTACACCGGCCGGGTGAGTTCCATCAAGGATTTCGGTGCCTTTGTGGAAGTGATCCCCGGCGTTGACGGGCTGTGTCACGTGAGCGAATTGGCGGATAAATTTGTTAAGAACGCCCATGATGAAGTCAAGATCGGGCAGGAACTTCGTGTGAAGGTCATTGCCATTGACGATCAGGGGCGTATTAAATTGTCCCGCAAACAGGCGGTACGTGATGAGGCGCAGCATCTGGGCCAGGCGCCGGTGCCGACGGCATAGTCGACTTCCGATATCGGGCTGCCCATAAGCGGCGCCCGATGCTGTTGCGGTCGAGTCGCAACATCTGGAATCTCGGCGCTTAACTTTTTCCGCCTGGTTTGCGGTAGTTCGGATGGTGGGATATCCGGAGGACGGCGATGCCAACAGGGCGTGTGAAGTGGTTTAATCACCGCAAGGGCTTCGGGTTTCTCGTCGATGACGCGGGTAATGAAATTTTCGTGCATTACACGGTGATTGACGGCAAGGGATTCCGTCGCCTGCGCGAAGGGGAAATCGTTCACTATGAACTGACGCAGGGGCCCAAAGGGCTTTTTGCCTCGCGAGTCTACAGGCGCGAGCCGACCGGGCGAGGCGACTTTGCGGCAGTCCCGGCACTCGATACCGGGGCGCCTGCGGCACAGGAATGATCATGAAGCGGCGCCGGTGGTATCACGATGATGAGCCAATCCAACCTCACGCCACCTTCCGGGCCCGATCCATCACCCATTCATGACGCCAATCGACGTGAATCGGAGCGCGTGTTTCGCCTGCATCAGTTGGCCAAGCTCGGTGAACTGGCCGGCGGCCTGGCGCATGAGCTTAAAAATCCCCTCTCAACCATCAAGCTGAATCTGCAACTGCTCCAGGAAGATCTGGCCGACGCACCCGGGCTTGAGCAGAGCCGGATGCGCATTCAGACGCTTCGCCGCGAAGTGGATCGGCTCCATCAGACGCTGGACTCATTTCTTAAATTTGCCGGCCGAATTGAACTGGATCGCCGCCCTGTGCAGGTTCAATACATCATCCGGGACATGATTGATTTTTTCGCCCCGCAGGCCGCCGCTCACCAGGTGCGGGTGCACGCAAGCCTGATGGATCAGGATCTGACGGCAAATCTCGATGCCAATCTCTTCAAACAGGCCCTGCTGAACATGATGCTCAACGCGGTGCAGGCCATGCCGAATGGAGGCGAACTGATCATCCGTACGGCCGTTCATGATTCCACACTAATTCTGGATGTTGCCGATACCGGCGTCGGCATACCTCCATCGCAGATCCCGCATCTTTTCGAGGCTTTCTATACCACCAAAAAAGGAGGCACCGGCCTGGGATTGGCCATGACGCGCCGAATCATCGAAGAGCACGGCGGACATATCAGCGTCTGGAGTGAACCGGGGCATGGAACAAATTTCCGGGTGGAGTTACCACTTGGCGGCGCCGTGGTAACATCTCCTCGTGCGGATTGAATGGTCCTATCCGCCCAGCGGGTCTTGGCAGGAGCTGCCTTCCATGGCGATTGAAATGTTGGTTTCCGATGTTGACGGCACACTGCTTGAGCAGGATAAGACGATCTCCCGTCGGACGATGGATGCGGTAGCCGCCGTGCGCTCCCGTGGCATTCGGTTTACCGTCATCAGCGGACGGCCGCCACGCGGGATGAAATTTCTCATTGATTCCCTCGCGCTCACCGGGCCGGTGGCCGCACTCAACGGGGCCCTGATCCTCTGGCCGAACATGAGCATTCTGCAGGCAACCACGCTTGAACCGGATGTCGCAGCCGGGGCGGCGGAGATCATCGTCCAGTACGGGCTGGAACTCTGGATCTATACGGTGACGGATTGGCTGGTGACGGATCGGCAATCACCCCGGGTGCGTCATGAGGTATCGGTGGTCGGGCATGAACCGGAACTCTTTCGCCCCGGCGGGGCTCTGCCAATGGGCATTACAAAAGTATTAGGTGTCAGTGATGATCACCCGCTGGTGGAGCGGTGTGAAGCGGCCGTGATGGCAAAATTCGGCAACCGAGTTTCAGCAAGCCGCTCGCAGCCGCATTATCTGGATGTAACGGCCCGACGGGCGGACAAAGGCCGGGGGCTTGCGGAACTCGTCGCCATCGCGGGCGTATCACCGGCCGCGACGGCAGTGATCGGAGACGGCCCCAATGATATTCCCATGTTCCAACGCGCCGGCCTGAGTATCGCCATGGGCAATGGCAGCGAGCCGGTGCGACGGGCAGCAACATTCACCACGGCGGCCAATACCCAGGACGGCTTTGCATTGGCGGTGGACCGATATATCCTCCCCGCAGCCCGGCCAGCGGGGCAGGCGAATTCAAAAGTCATGAAAGGGTAATTCAGCATGAAGCGTCCCCATGGAGAGCCCCATCGCGGGCCATCGGCTTTCATCGGCCTCATGCTGCTGTCCGCGATGTTGCTTGGCGGCTGTGCCCAGCAGACCCGTGTGCCGCTCAAACGCCTGCCGGTGATTCCGCTCCAACAGCAGATCAGTGAAGTCAATACCGTCGCCCGCCGCATTCACACCCTCCGATTAACCGGTGAATTGACCATTCACTATTTCAACCATCATAACCAGCCGCAATCCCTCTCTCTCCACGGTGTTCTGCTCCTCAAGCGGCTTGATTCCGCAGTGCAAAATTCCGGCTCGTCGCGGAGAAAGGTCGAGGCCCTTCTGCTCACGACGTATCTGGGGCAAAATGCGATGGAACTCGGCGTGAATCGCCACGGGTATTGGCTTATCAACCATCAAAAAAATATCGCCTACATCGGGGCCTTGGATTCTCGCGGCCAGACGCCCCCCGGCGTCCTGCCACTCAACCCCGCGGAACTGCCCGCCCTGCTCGGATTCGCCACCCTCCCCACCAATGGGCTCACCATCCGGACCGTTATCCCCGGTGCAGACCATACCCGGTTGCTTGTGCTCGGCTATGAAGATGGAAGGCTCACCGTCCGGCGGCAGATTACCTTGAGCCGCTATACCGGACGTATCAATCAGGTGACGCTTTTCGGCGCCGGCTCGCGGGCGGAGGCGATCTGCGTGTTGAGGCGATATCCGCTCGTCGCACCGGACGCCCTCGAAGCGGCAGGCACACCCGTCGCCCAGTTGATCTGCCGCCAATTCAGCATTACGGTTCCGGAACGCCATATCCGGATTGAATTTGACGTTCATCATGTGCAAAGCAAGCTGCCTGCAAAGGCACGCTTTATATTTCGCCGACCCAGCCTGCGGGGTGATACGGTTCACGTGATCGCGGCAAAATAAGGCCGAGAGAACCAGCTCAGATGAACATCGAGCTGTGGATCAGGAGATCGCTGGCCGTGACTCACACCAAGGCACGAAGAACACGAAGACGATTTAATAAAGCGGACGGACTCACTGACGGCATCTTAGCGCCTTTCCTTCTTCGTGTGATTAAAAAAGAACTTACATCATGCGCCAGCGTGATTCAATATTTCACACGGAGCCGCGGAGATCGCGGAGGCGGGGACGACGGTTTCTCACACCAAGCCACAAGGAACGCTAAGACGATTAAATGAAGCGAGCGGATTCACTGACGGCATCTTAGCGCCTTCCCTTCTTCGTGTGATTAAAAAAGAACTTACATCATGCGCCAGCGTGATTCAATATTTCACACGGAGGCGCGAAGCTCGCGAAGAGGGTACGATCAAGCCGAGGAATTCACTGACGAAACCTCTGCGTACCTTCGTTACCTCTGCAGTGAAACAGTTATTAACCGCAGGGGGCGCAGAGGAACGCTGGGGAAATAACTTAACTGTATTTTACACGGAGACGTTGCGGTGAAGCGTATGGATTCACTGCCGGAATCTCAGCGCCTTTCCTTCTTGGTGTGATTAAAAAACTCTTACATCACGCGCCAGCGTGATTCAATATTTCACACGGAGCCGCGAAGCTCGCGAAGACGGTGCGGCAAAGCGAATGAATTTTATGACGAAACCTCTGCGCACCTCCGTTACCTCTGCGGTGAAAAATAGCTACTTACATCATGCGTCAGCATGGAACGTGCTTGCTCAACTTTCACCTCTCTGGCGGCGCGGCGCAAAAAAAGGCGTGGCCGCCTTGCAGCAGCCACGCCAAAGATGTCAAATCCAATCAGACTGCCGGTGCGGCAACTCAGGCGCGTTTCCGCCGGGCCAGCAGCAGGCCGACCGCTCCAAGACCGAAGAAGCCGAATGCGGCAGGTTCGGGGGTTGCCGTAACGGTCAGATCGATGGAGCTGGTTGCGGCGTTGTTGGTCAACTGGTAGTTGAATCCGGCGGGGACGTTACCGAGCGTCCACGTGCCCAGATCGGCCGCGTTGGCCAAGCTGGAGTAGTCAATCAGCTGATAGGTGCCCACACCAAAACCGGTCCCGGCCGTCACGTTGACGCTGGAACCATTGGCGAGGCTCAGCGCACCCGTCTTGATCAGGCTTGAAGAGGTTCCAAGCGTGAAAGCGAGGGTGGCCGCGTTGCCGCTGAAATCCAGGCTGCCGAGGCTCAGCGTCCCAGTCGGCGAGAGCGTGACACCGGTTCCGGCGATGGTCGTGGCGCCGCTGGAGCTGCCATTACCTTCGAGTGTGCCGGCGTTCAGGGTCACCGCGCCGTTGCCTGTGGCCGAGCCGTTGGTGCCGTTCTCAAGATCCAAGACGCCCGCGTTAAGGGTGGTACTGCCCACATAGGTGTTGGCGCCGCTTAATTGCAGGCTGGTTCCATCGGCCGTGATGTTGCCGTACGCGGTGCCCGTGGTGGAGCCACCACTGATAACGCCGCTGACGGTTGTTGTGGATCCCGCCGCGAAGGTGAGGTTAGGCGGGTAGGAGTTGGTTCCACCACCGTTCTTGGCGTTGCTGAACCCGATGCCGCCGTCAAAGTTAAAGTTTCCGGTGACCGTGACATTGGCATTTGATGCGCTGGGGCTGAGGTAATCGAAAAAGGTAATTCGGAGGCCGGCCGCAAACGTCTGCGCATTGGTGGAATTGTTGGTGAGGGAGTTTCCACCACCAAGGATCTGTACGGCGTTGGTGGTGGCGAGTTCTCCGTTGGTACCCGCTGTGCCACCCTCAATAGTCAGGGCCGGGGCGCCGCTCGCGAATGTGATGTCATATGGGTTAGCGGCGTTCCCCATGTCGTCCACGAGGGTCGTAAAACCACCGGTGCTTGAGCCGAACGCGGCAATACCCGGAATGGAATTGCCGGCGCTCAAGGCGGGCGACCAGTTGCCAGTATTCGAGAACAGATTGCTTTTCGCGCCCGTCCACGTGTAAGTGGTGGTGGTGGCCTTGGCAGACGTGCTGCTCAGAGCCATTGCCGCCCCGGCGGCCATCACGGCTGCCAGAAGCAATTTGGTTTTGCCTGCGGTTCGCAGGCCCGTTGCTTGGATTGACATGATCATGTCTCCTCTTTATCCCCGCTTGCTCTCGCGATCCGCCGGCCCGGAACATACCAGGCCAATCCTGCGGACAACATTTTCAGCGGTTAAAACTCCAAAAAAAAAGTGGATACGCTTGCCGTCTCCGTTCGCATGGATGTGCGCGGACAACCATCTCAAATCTTCCCTGCTGCACATTCAACACTATTACTCTCGATTAACCTTGCTCTCTGCGATGGCCCCGCCGCCTGCCGCAAAATCTGCTGGCGAACGGCTCAGGGATGATTCGCAGTTCCGCTTCTATCGGCGGATAACTACCATCTGAGTGAAGCCTACTACATAAGGGCCAGTGTAAAATCAACTCCGTGTTTTTACGGTCCGCTGGCGGAGTTCGTGGTGCGTGGCCGAATGACGTAACTCCATTTCGGACATATGGGGAGGCGTTGAAGGTTCAACGATTTGATCTCAG
>JAKAVA010000065.1 GCA_021827645.1 Planctomycetota bacterium | reverse complement strand
GTCAAGTGCGGTGTGGTGTAAAAATTCCGGACGGATTTGATTATGGGGCCTGAACCGCATCGAAACCGCGAATCCAGACGACTCCAAAATCAAATTCTGGTGTAAAGCAATTCTCACCAACCCCGCCCGGCCCGTCGCCATGCTGTAATAACAACATCGCAACCGGCTCGGGAGGGGGTGCAGGCGCTGGCGTTTTGGTGTGAAAAAGGTAATATGCGGCAAAGGTGCGGCCGGCAGGTGGGGACGCGTCTTAAACGTCAGCAGTGGTGTGAGTCAATCGGATGGAGAACGATGGAACAACCGACGACAAAATCCGGGGCCCAACTCGTACGTGATTTCCTGGAGTCACCGGCAGGACTCCGGCAGATCGCGGCCATGGCCATCGGGCGGCGCGGGGCCGGAGCGGCGCGCCGCGATTGGGACGATGCGGTTAATGAACTGAGCCAGAGTGCTGCAGTCCAACTGCTGCAGAAAGCGGACGCCTATGATCCGCGACGGGGAACGGTGAGACAGTGGATATTTCGGGTGGTGCAGAACTGCCACCGGGACCGGCTGCGGGCCGAGCGCTCGCGCAAAAAGGTGCTTGTCTCGCAGGCAACCGCGGAGTGGGCCTTGGACGAGGTTGAGATTGTTGAGGCGGAAACGGCGCCCTGGGATGAAGGCGCCGGTGGCGGTTGCCTTTCAGAGCCGGATCTGGTCCGACTGGAAAAGCGGCTGAATCCGGTGGGACGCGTTGTGGGAATTGTGATGCTTGAGATGTACGACAAAATACCTCAGGAGCGGTTGGAGGCGTGGCTGGTGGAGGCGGGCCTGGGCCCGATTCCGCGGGAAGAGTTGGAGGGTGCCGGCGCGGCGCGGAGTCGCCAGATATTGATGGATTGGACGGGCCGCTCGGCCAACAATCTGAGCAAGATTCGCATGCGGGCCAGGGCCGTGGTGGCGGATCTTGAATATGTGAGAGGTCTTCGTGGGGAGGAAAGGAGCTGATCCATGTCAACGGAGTTATTGATACAATGGACCGGACTACCCGATCCCGCCGATGCGCAGCGGACTAAGGCGCTTCTTATCTATCGCAAAGGGCTTGAACACATCGCGCAGAAGCACATCACCAACTTGGGTGAACCGTGGAGGGAATGGCTTGGTGAGGAGGCCTGCAAAAAACTGGTTGCCTTGGCGCAGGAGCCGGGCAGAGCGCTGGAGGCCCCATGCGTCCAAGCCTTGAATCGGCTCTTTGACGAGGCTCAGGCGGCTATGGGGGCTCCGCTGCTGCTGACCTTTCTCCTGAAAATTGAGTTGGGTGATGGCTCGCGGGGCTGGGTAGACCGGCGGCTTCTGGTATTGCCGGGTGGGGCACGGATGATCTTGACCCTCCAAGATCAGGGGTTTCGTCTCGTTACATGCTATTTCACACGTGGTGTCGCAGAACGGAAACCCGCATCGCGCTGGCGAACGGCAGCCCACCAGGTGGTGGAGCGATATGTGAAATATGATCCGGGGGTTGGACTCGTAGCACCCGACCCGGAGAAGACCATTGAATTCAGGGGCGGCAGGCGTGAAAAAAAGATCACCTTCGTGTCACCGGAGAACTGGGGATTCCGTAGTGTATCAGGGAGGAGTATCTGGTGGCGTCTGAGCCCGGAATGGCCCGGGGGCGCCACGGCTGGTGCCATGCCCCCCCGCCGCCGGCGGCGGAAACTCCAGTCAAGGCTGAAATTCTGACATGATTAGAGAGTGTATATGACCACGGAAAATATCGATCCAGGCCACGGTGGACCCGCGATACCGGAGCCGGATCCGAGCCGGGACCCGTACGGACTGGTTTCCGAATTCCTGGAGGCGCTGGAAGATCCGGCCCTTATTTCCGCCGAAGATCGCGGCGGCCCCCTTCTGACCGGGGACGAGCGCCAGGCGGCGCTGCGTCTTGCGATCGTACTGGGCAGGATCAGGCTATTCGGTGTGAATACGGGAGATTTAGACGGCGATCTGCCGACTGACCTGGCTTTGGGAGCCGCCGAGGAACTCAAGCGGTACATTGCCGACCTGCGTCAGGACGCGCAGAATCTGGAGGCCAGATGCGGTGCCGCCGAGAGCGATATTGAAGAGGCGGACCTCGCGGCGGATTTGCTCGACGGGGCGATGGATGTCTGGGCCGCCAATACCGCTCTGCACGAGGCGTGGCTGAACCTGTGGCTGAGAGAAAGTGACGGCGACGGGGAAGGTCGCGCGCTGGCAAAGGCAATTGAGGAATGTCGCGACGTTTTTCGGGAGCTGGATCGATCGCTGCGGGAATGTCGGGATACACTCACGGCGGCGTGTGATACCGAATTAATATCGAACTGGCGGGCGACGCTGGAGGAAGACGCCCGGGAGGAGGCGCCGTGGTGGGTGGCGGGAGAACTCGAACAGCGGGCAGCGGAACTGCAGTCCGAATTGCTGGCCGATCTGGCCCGTCGGTTCGTTAAGGGGCCAAGTCGGAGCACCATTCGGTTTGCCGATGTTGTGGGCCCGCACCGTGCACTGCGAGCCGCGGCGGGTGCCGCCGAGTCTTCAAGGCCGCATGTGTTGCGATGGCGCGGCCCGGAAGGTGTATTGGCGGAAATGCACGTATCACCCAAATGGCCGGATGATCGGGAAGTTCGACTGGTGTTTTCGGATGAGGGCTCGGGCGCACCGATAAAATCGCTGGCGGGCACGGCCGTTCGGCTCGCCGGGGTTCAGGGGCAGATCGATGGGGATGGAATTGCGCGATTCAACCTTGGCGTGCTGCGGTCCGCCGAGGCTGGAGAGATGACGCTGAAGGTTGGTGATGACGCGTATGACGGTTCCAATCGATCGTGAACACGGCTGGCGCGGGGCGCTTGCTTTCGCGCGAGCGTTGGAGGATCTGGCGCCCTATGTGTTGACCGACGACGCCCTGCAGGCCGCGCGTGCATGGGCGGCGCATGTCGGATGCGCGGAAGAGTATAAGTTCTGCCTTTCACGATCCGGCGCGACTCGCGCCGGAGCCTGCGTGGCCCTGTTTGTCTGGAACGGAGCGCCGGGCGGCGAGTTGCATCGCGCATGGCTGGCGCCGTCCTTCGGGCTCCCGCTGTGCTGGGATGGTGTGCAGCCTGACCCCTATATTCCCCCCGGACTGCGGAGACTGGAAAAGCATATCGTCAAACTTTTCGCGCCGGCTGCTGGCCGCAATGAATCTGATCAGCCGGTGCATCTGCGACTGGCGGTGAAGCCGTCCGCTTGGAAATATTTCCTGGAGGAAAGCGGGGTCAAGGTGGAGGACCTCGAGTGTGAGTCGGCTTTTGCCCCACTGGCGGCTGCTTTTATCCTCCGCCACTTCGGCGGCAAGCTCAATGCCGAGGTGTACGCAACCGGCACCCGTGGTGAGCCCGACTCGGCGGCCATTTGCCCCGTGCGGGACATCCCGAACAAAATCGCACTGGTGGAAAGGCTCGGTGGCAAAGAGTTGTTCGTGCCGTACGGCGCGGAGAGTTCCACCGTGGGCGGAGTTGCAGTGCCGCAGCTGGAAAAAGGGCACTATTCGCCTGTGCGGGCAGAGTCGGAGCGTGTGCGCGAGGCCCTGACGCCGCTGCTGGGTCGGCTGGCGGTTCAGCCACCGCCCGAGGCATCTCTGGACGACCACATTCAATTTCTCGAAGCCATGACCGACTGGTCGAGCCATGCGGAGCGCAGCGAATATTATCGAGCCTGTATCCTGCCCATCGAGGTTGAGGATATCCATCAACGCTTTTGTGAAGGTCATCACGAGCCGGTGGATTCGCTGGTGGCGGTTGTTGAAATTCAAAAACCGGAAGTCTGTGACATTCTCATTCGGGCAATGGACATAGATCCGGCGAAATGCCTGCTCTTCGTCTCAGGCGAGGGCCAACTTCAGGGTGCGCTTGCAGAAGCTCAGGTCGTTCGCATGAAGGGGTGTCCGAAGTTTGAGGAGCTTGCGGAGCTTTTCCGTCGCAGCGTTTATGAATGGCTCGCCGACAAAAATAACGACTGGGCAGAAAGAACCGCGTTTGACGTCACCTCCGGCACAAAAATGATGTCCCTGGCGATGGTTAGGACGGCCGAGGAATTCCACGCTCGCATCTGTTGTCTTGAGAGTCCGAATTATCTGAAGCGTTGTCGCCTGCCCGTCGGGGACAAATCGATTGTTTTACTTCCCACTTTGGGTACGCCGTGCCGGAGAGCACTGTCTGGATCAGGTGGCCCCGGGATAGACATCGATCCGCAGATGCACACAGGTGATGGCAACGATTTCAGATTTGATATCTGACATTTCAAAATTCAAATTTCGGTTTGTCGCTGCCGGCGGGGGTATTTCCGCACGCAGCAGAAAATTCCCGCTATCATATTACCGATGGCTGGGATGATTGCGATATTGGGGTGTACGGCGTCAGGGAAATCTGCGCTCGCCGAGGCGATTGCGGGTGAAATCCATCGCCGCGGGGGTACTACGCCGACCGTCATGGCAGTCGATTCCATGCAGGTTTATCGCGGGATGGATATCGGCACATCAAAGCCGTCGCGTGACATACGGGCACAAATCCCCCACGCCATGATTGATATGGTTGAACCGTCGGAGAGCTATTCCGCGGCCCGTTTTCGTGATGCCGCTCTGAAGATTATTGACGACCACCGACTCAATAGCCGCCCCATCATCCTTGCAGTCGGGACGATTCTGTATTTCAAGGCCGTGACAGAAGGACTTTTTTCCGGCCCGCCGGCGGTGACACACGTGCGGGAGGAACTTTCGCGGATCGCCGATCTGCAGGGATCGGCGGTGTTGCATCAGCGACTGATGGAGGTGGACCCGGTTTCAGCGGGCCGCATTCATCCCAATGACCGCCGCCGACTGATTCGTGCGCTGGAGGTTTATCAGATGACCGGTTCGCCGATCAGTACGCTGCAGCAGCAATGGCTTGCGGACCGGCCGCAAATTGATTTTCCACTGATTCTGGTGGATAGGCCGCGGGAGGACCTTTCGCAGCGGATCAACCGGCGCGTGATGCAGATGATCCGCGACGGGCTGGTGGATGAGGTTCGGGAACTGATGGCCCGGCCCGGCGGACTTTCGATGCAGGCGGCGCAGGCGGTGGGATATAAGGAGATCATTGAACATCTTCAGGGGCGATGTTCACTGGAAGATGCTGCGGAGCAGATCAAAATTAATACCCGGCACCTGGCGAAACTGCAGCGAACATGGCTGCGCCGGTATACGCCGACGCTGACCATCCGCCCCACGCCGGAAGCGCCGGTGGAATCTTTCGCCGCCGAGATTATCCGGCGGCTGGGGGAGGATTTCGGACGCCGGGAGGCGGAGCCATCGCCGGAAGCCGTAGTCGGCATAACGAATCAGAAGACATAACATCGTCATCAGGAGGTCATATCATGCGTGTGTTGTGTGTTGATGTCGGATCATCGTCGATCAAAGCGGCGTGGTGCAAGAACGGTAAGGTAAAGACGATCCATCAGGTGGATACGCCGTCGATCACTGAGGGGCGGCGGGTAGAAATCGACGCCGATCACCTGATCAAGGCGTTTGAAAAAGCGATTCGGGAAGTGATGAAACACCACAAGCATGTTGATGCCATCGCGATTGACACGCTGTGTCCCGGCATCGGGTTGGCGGACGGACATGGTAAGCCGCTTACCAATCTCATCACGCATCAGGACCGTCGGAGTTTTGCGCAGGCGGCGGCGATTGAAAAAGAATTCGGCAAGTCGGAGCATCAACGGCTGACGGGCAATCGCCCGATTCCCGGCGGCATCGGATCGACAAGCCTGCTGTGGCTTAAAGAGAATCAGCCGGATATCTGGAAACAAAAACCGATGGTTATTCAGCCCACCACACTGCTGGTTCATCATCTGACAGGGAAATGGAGCATCGATCCGTCGCAGGCGGCATTCACGGGGCTTTACGACACACCCGGATTGAAAGGTTGGGTGCCGGAGTTGGTGAAATTTCTCGGCCTGGAGTCGGGGCAGTTGCCAACGCTGCTCTGGGCGGATGAGATCGCAGGAACGGTGACGGAGAAGATGGCGGAGCGTCTGGGGGTGCCGGAGGGAACTCCCGTTCTGCCGGGGATTGTGGATACCAGCGCTGCCGTCATGGCGACCGACGGTCGTCCGGGGCGATTGGTGCACAGTTCCGGCTCCAGCGATGTTTTGGCGCTGGTGGTGGATGCGTGCAAGCCGACAGATCATTTGCTCTGGCGGCCGCTGGGTGCGGGCCGGCATGTCAAACCGCGCTGGTTGGCGGTAAGTACGATGGCGGCTGGTGGATCGAGCATCAAGTGGATGCGCGATGAATTTTTCAAGGATATTTCACACAAGCAATTCTGGAAGCTGCTTGAGAAAGTGATTGACAGGCTGGATGCTCCGCCGGCAAAGGAATCGAAAGGAGCAGAAAGGGAATCGGCGGGTGTGCAGTTTGAGGCGCTGCTGGCGGGTGATCGCACGTCATTGGAGGAACGCCGGGGTGCGTTTGACGGCCTGACGTTGGCCACCACGCGGGAGGATATGCTGGCAGCTGTGGTTCAAGCCCTGACGGATGAGAGTCGGCAGCGACTGCAATCGCTGCAGGCGGTGCATAAGATTGAAGCCGAAGTTTATGTAATGGGAGGCGAACAGGTGTTGGCCGGGCATCTGCATCGCCATTGGCCGGAGCCGAAGCGTTGGAAATTCACACCGCTTGCGGGTGAGGCGATGCCGGGCTTGGCGAAACTGGCGGAACTGGCATTGCGGAAGTGAGATGGCACACGCGGCGGCAGACGCCATGGCCGGGAACTGCGAACTGGAGATGGTCGATGCAAGACATTCCGGAGCTTCTGCTGCGTAGGGCGAAGTTCATGCAATGGGGCGACGAACGGATCATAGCGGCCGCCAATGGTGTTCAGGCGGATGAGTATTATCGCGACCGAGGCATTTCGTTCGGATCGCTTCACAAACTGCTGGTGCATGTGATGGGTGCCCAATGGGTGTGGTTGCAGCGTTGGAAAGGGAACTCGCCACCCAAATTGCCGGACGTTGCCGATTATCCCACCCGGGAGAGTATCGCGGGTTACTGGCCCGGGCTGCATCGGGAATTTATTGATTTTATCGCTGCGGAAAACTCAGAGACACTTTTACGGTCGATTCATTATCGGAATTCGCGTGGCGAGGCGTTTACGCTTCCGCTTTTGGAATTGATCCTTCATACGCTGGATCACGGCACCTATCACCGGGGGCAGGCCAATACGCTGATCAAGCTGGCGGGCGGCACACCGGTATCGATTAACTATTTTGAATTCAGCCGGCTTTTTCCAAGCCCATAGCGGCCGTGTCGTGCTGCCGAATTATGGGGCCATCCGGAAGCGCATATTTTGATTATCCACCTTCACTCCGGCATAACGGCGTACCGATGACAGTAAGGCCCCGCATGGGTTGAAGAGAGTCACCGGCGCGCTGCCACTGGGCGGCACATGAAACGGATATTCCGGTGCGGCGGCGGTGCGAGCGTGGAGGTATGGCTGTGGCCGAGGTAGTCGAAAATCTAAGACAACTCTTGCAGACTCGCCCGGGGTCACGACAGATAGCCCGGGTAAAGCCCCCGAACGTGAATTTTCCCCCACCGCTGGTCCCGGCGACTGCGGGCTCCGAGATATCGTTGATTGCCCTGGATATGGACGGGACATTATTGGACCCACGCGAGGATATCACACCACGAGTGCATCACGCGCTCCATCGGGCGATGGAGATGGGTTTGCAGATTGTACTGGCGACCGCACGTCCGCCACGATCAGTCCGATTTTATCATCGCGCGTTAAAGCTTCGCACCCCAATTATCAGTCACAATGGCGCATTAATATGGGACGAACGGGCGCAGTGTGTTTTAAGGCACAGCAGTCTTTCGCAACGGACGGTCAAGAAAGTGATTGATTTTGCCCGCAAATGTCGATCCGACGTCATACCCAGTGTCGAGATCGTGGATACCCTGTATTCAGATCACTTTGGAATCGTGCCCGTGGAAGCCATTCCGCCCGGAAGGCGGTTCAGTCCTGATGTTATTGCAGATATGAGCAGTTTTCTGCATTCTCCAGTAACTCGGGTGATGTTTCATGCGCCAGCGGCCGCGCTGGACGAACTGACCACTGCCCTGACGCGGAAATTCAAAAGCGGCTTCAGTCTTTTGCGCAGCGAACATCGGTTACTGCAGGTGGTTGCCCCCGACACCGATAAAGCGGTTGCCCTGGAGATCGTATCCGGCTGGTATAACGTGCCTTCATCTAAGGTATTGGCGATTGGCGATGGTCCGAATGATGTTCCGATGTTGCGGTGGGCGGGCACGAGCGTTGCGATGGCCAATGCTCCGGAACGTGTCCGCCGGGCGGCGCACCATATTGTTCCATCCAATCGCGATGACGGGGTGGCTGTTGCGTTGGAAAAATTCGTTTTTTGCGATGCGTAGGCCCGGTGGCTGCGAAATCTCCCAGCATGACAATGTGACCGGCACAAAAGAGCGAGATCGTGCTCAGAATGCTCCGGTGGGTTAAACTCCTGCCCCGTGCATGTCGGAAGCTGCACGCAGAATGGAGTTGGTCATGCCGTCAATCCCCTATATCACCGCCGATCTACCGGGAACCGGTGGAAAGATAAAAACACACCTGGAAGATTTTCAGGTGGAGGAGATACCGCTTTATCCGTTTGCGAGCGTGGGCGAGCACGCTTATCTGCTGATTGAGAAGCGCGGCACGAGCACCTATACGGCGATTTCCATCCTCGCCAAAGCCATTGGTCGCCGCAGTGTGGATTTTGGCTATGCCGGACTCAAGGATGCGCAGGCGATTACCCGGCAATGGATATCCATTGAGCACGAACCGAACAGTCGCTTCGAGAAACTCGATCTACCGGCCATTCGCGTTGTTGCACAGAGCCGCCATCGCAACAAACTTAAGCTTGGACATCTGGCGGGTAATCGCTTTACCATTCGCATCCGACATGAGGATTGGGACAAGTCACCGACCATGCTGCAGGAGGCCGTGGGGCGGGCGGATGCCGTTCTGCGTTCGCTGGCCCGAACGGGGGTGCCGAATTTTTTCGGCTCGCAGCGCTTCGGCATGCGGCTGGACAATCATCTTCTGGGTATGGCACTGCTGCGGCAGGATGCAAAAAAATTCATGGACTTGTGGTTGGGCAAAGCAGACGAAAGTGTAGATCGGGGGGGTGTACTCCAGGCACGACGGCATTACGATGCGGGAAATATGGCGGCCGCGTTTTCTGCCTGGCCGGGACACCTGCGGGCGGAACGCGCGGCGCTGGCGATTCTGCAGAAAAATCCGCAGGCTCATGCCAAGGCGCTGCATGCGGTGGATATCCGCCTTCGTCGCCTGCTGATCAGTGCTCTCCAGGCCCATTTGTTTAATCGGGTCCTTGAACACCGACTGCCAAACCTGACCACCATGATGGCCGGGGATTTGGCATGGCTGCACGAAACGGGAGCAGTTTTTGATGTGGTATTGGAGAAGCTTTCGGAGGAGCAGCAGCGATGTGATCGGCACGAGATATCGCCATCCGGCCCGCTGTTCGGATATCGCATGTCCGAGCCGCGCGAAGAACCGGCGCGCATGGAGGAAGAGGTGCTTGCCTCCGCCGGATTGAAGCTTGACGATTTTCGGCACGCCGGCCCGCAGAAGGCCAAGGGATCGCGCCGAGCCATGCGTTTCTTCTTCACGGACCACAAGCTTCAAGCGGGGAAAGATGATCGTGGCGGCTATCTGGAACTGGGCTTCTCTCTTCCGGCGGGCAGTTTCGCGACGATATTGCTGGGAGAAGTTATCAAATCTCCGCTGGCGGCTGTGCCTGAATTGTAATGTTTAAGTAACAACGATGATGGATGTGCGTGAGGGGTTGAACATCTGCTGAAATTATGAACAATCGGAGGGGGTTGACTGAATCTTTGTTTGCGGAGGCTGCATCATGAGCCGATGGGTGATATTTTTCACAGGCGTTATCATCGCCGGGGCGCCAGCGGCATTCGCATTGAATGCCGTGAAGGTATTTCCCCGATCAAAAGGCTCAACCTGGCATTACCGATACTCCACCGGTGGAAGCTACACCCTGACGGTGATTTCGTCCTCACATCAGCATTTTACCGAAAAACAGACCGGCACCGTCCATGCAACCATCCAGTACCGACGGACGGCCGACGGCTGGGTATCGGGAGATGGCGGACATCACCATTCCCTGCAGGTGCAACCTCAAAAGTTGACCGTCAGCATCACCCACAGTTCCGGTGTCTTAATACCGAAGTCATCACTCTGGAAGCCGGGATACAAATGGTTATCTTCCACCAAGGACACGCGTCACGTGACCATGCATCGGGTGATGATTCTGGTAAAAAGCACCATCACGAGGGTATCGAAAATAACGGGTATGAAGCAGGTCATCGTGCCGGCGGGAAAGTTCAACTGTTACCGCGTTCGAACCATCGAACATATCACGACCCGGGTAACGGTCGGGAACATTTCACGGGTCAAACACGCAAAAACCAAGATCATCGATTACTACGCCAAGGGTGTCGGACTTGTGGAACGCGATGCTGACCATAACAGGATCGAATTGATCCGTTATCACATTCCATAGCGGCGTGCCACGAGCCGAGCTCGGAGTTCCGGCACCTACGGGTTTTGCGATCAGCCGCGGCCCGGCGCAAGCCGGTAGGCGCGGATGTAAGCGATCTGCATGTCGTAGCGGCCTGGCCCCGGCGTTTTACCTCCGACATAATTACCGCCAACCGCCATATTGAGGATGATGTAAAAACGGTGATTGAAGGGGGCGTTCATGGAACCCCTGGGGGCGGAATTGGGCACAGTCCACCCTCCCTGCCGGGTTTCATAGAGGTGACCGTCCACGTACCATTGCATTTTTATTATCTTTCGGCCGGGATGGTGCGGATCCCGCGCCGGCTCCCAGCGAAGCGCGTAGGTATGCCACTGCGTGGTGGTTTCGCCGTGCGGAAGGCGGTAGATTTTCGTCTGCGTATTATCCTGGTTCCACACATTTCCCGAGTGCAGGCTTCCCTGAACATGGTGAATCCAGTTGCCCCGCGATTCCATGATGTCGATTTCGCCGGAGCGCGGCCATCCTCCATAAACTGACTTTTTCGGCATCATCCATATGGCGGGCCATAATCCGCGTCCTTTGGGCAGGCGAGCGCGGAAAACAAAAAGCCCATAGCGCTGGCTGAAGATGTTGCGGGTGGTAATTCGTCCGGAGGTGTAATGTACCGTTCCGTGCTGGCGCTTTCCGATGACCATGATGTTCAAATGGCCGTTGGCCACGAAAACATTGTGTCGGCTGTGGGTATACACCTCAGCCTCATTGTTCCCCCAGCCATTTCCGCCCAAATCAAAGTGCCAACCCTTGAGATTTTTTTGGCCGTGCTTGAAATCGTCCTGCCAGGTAAGTTGCCAGTGCATATGCGGAGCGGCTTTGACATCGGGCGTCTGCGTGGTTTTGGACATACGGGCGACCGCGAGCGGGCTTGTGGAAAGAGCCAGCGTCAATGCCATCATGAGGCGTTTTGTCAGATTGCGGTTGAGGATCATCAGACACTCCTTGATTAAAGTTCGAGTGAACACCCATTACTCTATCGCGGATTTATCATACCCACGCGATCACCCGATTACAACTGATGCTGCAACAGTATCATCCAGTATGAGCGGAGCATTGAAGCGGGACTGGCATCGAGCAAATGCTGAAATGACCAAGCTTGGGTATTGATGGAGAATTGGCCGCAGCAGGATAAGGCCCGCCGAGACGCCAGTTTCCACGATATAACGCAGCCGAGGCCGGTTGACACGGCCGCGGGCCAGTCATATCCTCGCCTTGGAGCGGAACGAATTGTACTTTTCAGGGGAGGAACCGACCATGGCGCTGATGTGGACCTTAATCATACTGGGGGTGGTGGCTGCGATCATCTTTATGGTGGTGATCTGGCCGTTTTTCAAAATCTGGATGCAGGCCTCTTCCGCCGGGGCGGATATCAGCATGGCCAATCTCATCGGGATGAAGATGCGGAAGGTGGATATCCGCGTGATCGTATCGGCGAAGATCGCCATGGTGCAGGCGGGACTGGACATCACCACTCAGCAACTGGAATCCCATTATCTTTCCAATGGGCATGTAAGTCGCGTGGCAACTGCGATGATTGCCGCGCATCGGGCATCGATCGACCTGCCATGGCAGCAGGCGGCGGCGATCGATCTCGCCGGTCGGGATGTGCTCGATGCGGTGCAGACCAGCGTTAATCCGCGTGTCATCGATGTACCCAATGCCAACAGTGGACGTCAGACTCATGACGGCGTGGCAAAAGACGGTATCCAACTTCGCGTCAAGGCCCGGGTGACGGTGCGAACCAATATCCACCAGCTCACGGGTGGTGCCGGAGAGGAGACGATCGTCGCCCGTGTGGGCGAGGGAATCGTCGCGGCGATCGGGTCGGCGGATTCATACAAGCATGTTCTTCAGCAGCCCGATATGATCAGCAAGATGGTTCTGTCAAAGGGGTTGGATGCGGGCACGGCATTTCAAATACTCTCCATCGATATTGCCGATATGGATGTCAGTGATAACGTCGGCGCCAAGCTTCAGATTGCCAGTGCCGATGCCGCCAAACAACTTGCCCAGGCCGAAGCGGAAAAGCGCCGGGCTCTTGCGGTCGCCCTTGAACAGGAGAACAAGGCCTTGGCACAATTCAATCGCGCTAAGCTCATTGAGGCAGAGGCACAGATTCCGCTTGCGATGGCCGAAGCGTTCCGCAACGGTAATCTCGGAGTTGTGGACTATTTCCGCATGAAGAACATTCAAGCGGATACCAAAATGCGGGAAAGTATTGCCGGTGGCGATACATCGGGTTCCCCCTCATCGACGAGTTGATCGCGTTGAAGTAGCGCGTTGTTTTGACGCGGGAGATTGATAATGCCGGAATCACCGCAGCCGCCTCCCAATAGTCCGTCGCCGTCGGATCAGCAAAAACTGATGGAAGATATATTAAAAGGCCGTATCACCGTTGCGCAACTGGCGGAGATTGAGAAACAGCGGCGTATCCAGACGCAAGCGGGAAGTGCCGCTGCCGCTGCCCGCCCCATTTCACCTCCCGCGCAGAGTCCAACTCGAATCGCCGCTACGCAAATCCGGCCAGATCCGGTTCCTCGCACAACTCAGCCGCCTCGGCAATCCAGCCTCGGCCGCACCACTGCCCAGCAACCTAACCCATCCACGCCGAATCCGATCCATCGCCCTTCAAGCGGTGTGAGAGCCGTTGTCCCGCAGACAAATCCCGCGCACAAAAGTGTCCAGTCGAATCGCGATCGACCGGCGTTGGGAGTCAAGGAGGCACCGGCAGTGGGTCATGCGAAAGCTGCGACCAAGAAGGCATCCGTTTCCGCCACACCCGATTCCGGCAAGGGGCCGGGCGATAAGCCCGGTGGTGGGACAGTTCAGATGAGCCAGCAGATACAACGAATCCTCAGCAGCCATCGCGGGTCAACGACCGCGTGGATACTATCGGAAGTGCTGGGGCCACCGGTGGCTTTGCGCGGCGAAAATGAGAGAAGCTTTTAGTCGAACCGTGGTCCATTTTCATTCGGTGGGCAGCAAGGATATTTTGCGAAGAATCGCCATCAACGGACCTCACCCGGTATTTCTCGCTTGCCCAGCCTGAACTACGGCACCAAACGCGGCATCCGGCAATAATCGCTGGGCCCCATTGGGCGATTTGATGGGGCAATCCACGCCATGAGCAAATGAGCATCATTTTCGGTTGACAATTATTAAGCTTGGTTTTAGACTATCGGTGAAAGGTTTGCTTACTGTGTGAACCATTTCCAAAGGCGCATCGTAGAAGTAGAAAAAGGCTGAGCTGGCCCGCTGTTTTGAGCGACATAAATAGGAGAAAATGACAATGACCGATGTAACGCGTCGTAAATTTGTAAAACTCGTCGGCGGAACAGCTGCCGGCCTGGCTGGCACGAGCGCTCTGAGTCAATCCGCGTCAGCCAAGTCGACGCAATCTCCAAAGCGAAAACCGAATGTAGTCATCATTGCCATGGACCAGCTTCGTGCCGACCAGATTCATTGTTTCGGGCAGCCCCGCCTTACCACACCCAACATCGACCGGCTGGCGGAGCGCGGCGTTCGGTTTTCAAAATTTTTCACTGTGGCCTCATGGACGACACCCTCTTTTGCATCGCTGCATACATCGCTCTACGCCTCGCAACACGGAGTTACCCTTTTCTGGCACTCCGACATGCCTTTAATTCCAAACAACACACCCATGCTGGTGCCGCACTTCGCCTACCACGGATACTACACCACGGCTTTTGTAGGGAACGGTCTCGCCGGTCGCGAACTCACCGGCCGCGGTTTTGATGAATATTATCAGTTTCAGGGGAGCCGCGATGATGTAAACATTACCGAGCGTACCGGACATAACGGTCTTTACGCGCCGCTGATGACGGAAAAGATACTGCCGTGGCTCGAGAAGCGAAAGGACCCCGCCGCACAACCATTCTTTCTGTATGTCCACTTTCTTGAGCCGCACTCTCCATATAATCCGCCGCCCGAGGATGACATCTTCGCCTCGGGCCCGTACATCCATCTTCACGATACCGGATATAACTTCAAAAATGCACCATTGAAGCGCCTTGCCATGCTCGGCGACCAACAGGCCATCGAACGACTTTATCAGCTTTACGACGGCAAAATTCACTTCGTCGACCGGTACGTGGGCAAAATTCTTGATCACCTGGACAAACTCGGCCTGACCGACAACACTCTGGTGGCGATCCTCTCCGACCATGGTGAGTTGATTTACTCGCATCCGGAGGATTTTCAGACGTTCGACCACCGGTCGTGCTATGACACCGATATCCATGTTCCCCTGATTCTCGCAGGGCCGGGCGTACCGGAGGGGAAAGTTGTCGAATCTTTAGCATGCAATATTGACGTTGCCCCCACGCTGCTGGAGTATGCGGGCCTGCCCCCGCTTCCGGGCGCCTCTGGTGAGAGCCTGCTGCCGCTGGTCAACGGCGATCGGGAGAAAGTGCGGGATTATGTATTCTGTGAAGAGGATGTTGAAGTGCCGCTGCGTGCCGTCCGCAGTATGAAGAGTAAACTCACCCGGAGTCTCTGGAGCGGCGAAGAGAAATTTTTTGATCTCGAATCCGATCCGCAGGAACTCCACAACATCGTGGATCAAAATCCTCCGGAACTCAAAGCCATGCAACTTCAGTTGGATGAGTGGTTGAAAAAATATGAACCTGCAACCCGACTTCAATTGCGCCGCTGGCGAATCTACACACTTCCGTTCAAAAATCTGATTGTGGATGAAATGACGATCGGCAGTCAGATGATGATTGAAGGGGGGCATTGGAAATCGGATACGGTTCCCGCAAGTGAAAATTTTAATGGCGGCTGTTTCTGGACCGAAGGCGGTAACGGATCGCACTATGCCATTTGGCGCACGGACAGTCCCAAGCTCGGCGATTTTGATATATATATCTATTATGGCAAACCGTCGATCGGCAAACTTGCAACCGACGCCCCGTTCACGGTGGTAACGGAGCAGGGTGAAAGTGTCACCAAGATCGACTTTTCACACGAGCCGGCCAAATGGCATCTCGTCGGCCGATATCACGACCCCCTTTATGTGAAATTGACCAATGACGCCAACGGTGCGGTGATTGCCGACGCGGTCAAATTTCTTCGCGTCAGTCTGTCGTGAGTTGGCCAGATTACCCGCTCAGATCGAACACCCATGTTTGATCGTGCGTGGAGAGTGTTGATAGCGGGGCGCATCGTATTTGATGATGAGCGGAGGGTGCCGCATCTCAAGCTGCTCATTGCACCCATGACACGAGCGGGGAGTCGTATTCCCAATGGCCGCTACGACGGGTTTGACGCGGAAAGAACGTCAGTGGAATTGACCAGCGGGTGAGACCTCAAACCAACGCGGAGAGAATTTCTTCGCGACGCTTCCAGAGGGCCTCAATCTGGGAGCTCTTGAAAATTTGCAGGCCATTTGATGCGACGGCCTGGGCATCGGAAAGATTGGATATAGCCTGCTGCAGAGTCAAAACTTCGCCCACGAGTTCAAGATCGATTGCGGTGAGCGCTTCCAGCGTGGCCTGTTCGTTGCGATGCCGTTGGTTAATGCGGTCCATCTCCGGCACCGCGGCTGTTCGGATTTTGACCTCCAACTGCTCCATGTCTTTGATGAAGGATTCAATTGCCTGAACGGTGTGAATTGCCGCTGAATCGGGAAACGGATGCTCGCGACTCGGAGGCGGTAAATGATCTGCGCGAAAGGCGGAGGTTAAATGAGATATTCGGGCGCGAATCTGTCCGAGAAGTTCGCTGATTTTTCCACGGACGAGCAAGTCATCGGCCCTGAGCTGATTTTCTTTTCGGTAGAAGTTGTAGCCCCACCCGTAAAACAGGTTGCTCAGGGTCGCTTTAATCGGGCCGGCACCATCAATCGGATTCGGGACGCTTTTAATATCCATCATCATCTCCAAACAGCGCCGCTTTTGAGCATCTGACCGATACCGATTCTGTGATACCGGCGTCCTGATTGTGCGGCAAGGTGCGGTGTATCAGCCCCCAGCTATTTTGCCAGTGGCGTCACGGGTGAAGTTGCGGCCGGCACCGGAAAGGTGCCCATGGTGGCGCCGCCGATGATGTAAGGCTGTCCTACGGCGGCGTTGGGTGCCGAGACCAGCCCCTGTTCAGCCATTTTGAGCGCGAGGTAGTATCGGACGGCGTCAAGTTCGGAGAGTCCGAAGGCTCGCAAAGAGATAAGTTCCCGCATGCGTTCATCCTTCGGCACGATGAGCACTTTCGCGTCGTTGAGCGTTATGCCGTAGACACCCAAAAAATCGCCCAGATGCCCCTTCACCAGCTCCACGATTTCATGAATTTTCTCATTGATCCGCTCCATCGGTGTGACCTGCACGATCTGATTGATGGCCTGCTCCACCACCGGGCCGGCGTATCCTGCAACCTCTTCGGTAAGAATCGAGTGCTTGGTGAATGGCATATGCGTAACCAACTTCAGAGCGCCCTCTTTGGCGTCCACATGAACATAATATTCGACTTGGTAAGACATCTCAGCCATTTCGGCTGAGGTGGCCACGCCGGTATTTCGCACGAGTAATTTGGCGCGATTGATGTACAACACTTCATACTGCCATGGTGACTGGCCACCAAAAAATGCGGGAACAAAACTCCCGAGAATAGGTTTATCCGGAGTTTGAATGGGGAATTGCCCGGTGTCGTAAACGCCCAATACCGCCCCGCGTGACTTGAGGACCCCAAAGTGATTGGCTTCGACGGTCAACAGGCTGCCGGTAACAATGTTTTGATCTGGATAATGATAAGCGAGTGTATCAGGCCCCATCACGTCCACGCCATCGCCTGTCAACGTTGAAATAACCTGTCTGGTCAATCCCATGTGATACCCCTTGAAGGTTGGTTGATCAAAACAATTAAAACTATCCTAATTCCGATTTACTTGGGGCCGGCGACCAAGAGCGAAAAAGCCTGTGCATGTGCAGTATGCCTCCAAGCAATTCAAGCGTAAGAATATCCTCAAGCCCTCGACAGCGTCAATTGTCTGCATAACCCTGATATTGGCGCGGCAGTTTTTCGGGGCTTTCACTGAAGCGCGCTGACGTTGGCCCTCATTTGCCGCTACGGAACTTAGCCGACGGAGAGCAAGGAGGTGTTGGAAGACGGGCTCCACAGGTAATCGGACACATTGACGCGAAATACCCACAACGCTGCCGTGAATCGAACTTTCCGCAGGCAGAACGATCGATTACCATGCGAATCTATACATTCGAGGGGTATTCTGGGGGTATCCAATGCGCCAACGTTTTTTGTCATTCTACCTCGTGGTTCTGACTGTTATTTTGTGCAGCAGCCGTGCCGTTCTGGCTTCCGATTCCAAGCTGCTTTCAAAAATTCCCGCCAGCAGTCGGTTGGTGGTGTATATAAGGAACATACGGAAGTTTGACGAAGCTATCGGGAAAATGATCCCCTCAAGGGAGGGCGGGGTGAAGCTGTCGGGTGAGCAAAATCCTCTGCAGCAGTTCGTGGCGTCGACGGGTTTAGCCGATGCGGTTGACCCGAGCGGCAGTGTCTTGATCGTGGTGCCGGGGAATAGTATCGGCGTGGCTTTGGACGATGTACCGTCCATCTTCATTCTGCCGATTCAGCATCGTAAAAGCTTCGTCGATGCCACGCAGGGGCGACCGGCGAAAAATGGGGTCTATCGGGGGGAAATCAATCACTTCGATCTTGGGATGCCACACCGTGAAAAATTTGTGTATAAATTCAGCGGCCACCACGTGATCTGCGCGAAAAATGCCAAGGCGCTGGCGGTCTTTGAGCATGCAACGGCATGGCTGAAGCCAGCACAAGTCGCCGGCACTGCGGGGGGACGCTCGCCCGCCTTGGCTATACGTATGAACATGATACAGGAAGCATTTGAACTGCGAACCGGGATTACGGCGATGATCGGTTTGCGTATGCAATTCGGGGGCGGTGCGGCCAAGCCGGATCCGCAGACGCTGGAATCGGAGCACTTTGTGGATCGGCTCATCAATCAAACCCAGGCGCTTGCTTTGACGCTGGATGTCGAAGATGGCGCCATGGTGGATAGGGTACAATTATCGGCTAAACCGGGATCGCAGCTTGCCGAGTTGATTGCCGCTCAGCGCACGAAGTCGCTGAAAGCCGCTGGTTCTCTACCCATGCACCATTACATGACGGCGTTGATGGAGGCGGTGAACTGGCGGGCTGTGGGCGATTATCTAGCACCGAGCTTCGGTCATTACGTGAAGACCCAATCTGCGAAATATGGGAAAACGGCCCGAAAAAAAATCTGGCGATTTCCGTGGTTGCTTAATCACTCCATATCAGGAGCACTGGTTATGCGGGGTGAGGGATCCAGACACACACGCACTACCACGTGCACCCTTGCGCACATGGATTCCCGCATCGATATGAGTGCGATGCGTGCGCACGTGCAGGAATTGATCCATTTTTTGCCGTCGGGCGCTTCGGATGGGATAACGATCGGTGCGACGGGTCCGAATGGGTTAAATATTAAATTCAGCAAAAGCGGCGCCGGGGGCGGGGCGTACCTCATCAACAAGGTGGGCGGGCGGAGAGTTTTGATGGCCCCCGCGGATGCGTTCAAGCGACTGGCCGGGCGGATGGAACGCAATCGATCGGCCGTACCGGAAATTCCTGCCCGGCTGCTGCGGACGATGAAGCGATATTTTCCCGCCAACGTGATTGCAATTGACATCACGAGTGCAAAAGCAGGGGAGATGGGGGAACCGAAAGCTGCGGCCGGGGCGCTCGCGTTCCCCGTCCATCACCGGCCGACTATAGTCGCCGTTTCTCGATCCGGCAGCCGGCTGGAGATGATTTTCTTTGTGCCGCTGAATATGCTGCGGCGTATAAACCCTCTTTTGCCATTTTAATGAATTGGATACCCATCGGTTATGATTCGGCATAGGTCAGGAGTTATGAATATGAGTAACATTCGCGTCAGCATGTCCGCCATTTGTGCCCTTTTGGCTGCGTGCGCTGCCAGCGGCCCGGTCTCCGCAACAGTATCGGCGGGAAATCTGCCGCCCGTTAATAACGGTCGCGCCGTGATGATCATGCGGATCGCCAATCCACGGCTCTTTCGCGGTCATGTTCAGTGGATGGCGGAACACATCTTCATCCCCGGTGTTATTCCGCACTTGAAGGCGCTGGAAATGCAAATCGATATTCCCGGCGGAATACGCAATTCCAAACCCATGGAATTACTTCTCATGCCAACGGGCGTGGGGAGCGGAGCACTGGAGCCGGTCATGATCTTTTCGGCATCAAATCCTGCCTTTGCGGTTTCAAAACTGAATCCGCCGGCGCCGGTGAACGGCATATCGATGGTGGTGCTGAAGAATGGAACCAGCGGATATGTGGCTTTAAAAAAGCATGCGGTGTTATTTGCATCGCATCGTGAGGCACTGCGACTGGTGTTACACCATCCGGCGGCTGCGAAACCCGCACTTAAGGGCCGCGCTGCGGCAATCTTTGCCGGCAATGATGTGAGCATTTATCTGAATATCCATCGCCTGCTGGAAATTGAGGGGCCGAGAATCAATTCTCGGATTTCCGCGATGAGTTCGATGCTCAGGGCAAGCCCGACGGGTGAAACGGCGCAGCAGAGACTTGGTGTCCACATGATTCGCGCCATCATGAAATTGTTTGCCAAACGTTACCGCTCAATCGTCGGCGGAATTCGGGTGAACAAAGAGGGTGTTACGGTTTCAGCGCTGGCAAAGGTTCGGGTTCATGGCAGAGGTGGGCGATTGCTTAAGAGCCTTTCCAGAAGCCGCCTGTCGCCCCCCAGGCAGATGCCTGATCTGCCGCTGGCAATGGCCCTGCGCATCAAGATGCCTTATTCATTGGCCGCAGGTGTAATTGCCAACAACATGAAACGCCTTTACACACCTGGTGCCGCGTCAGCCTCCACACCGTTTACAGCCCAGGCTGTCAAATTGTGGAGCCTGATGGCGAAAAATCCGGACGGAAAATATCTGACGGGGCGCGTGTTCGTGATCGCCCCCGTCAAGATGCACGATCCGTTGGAGGCGGGGGTCCAGGACTTCAACGCGAGCGATCCGCAGGCGATTTGCCGCCTGGTGTACAGAGAGTCGCTTGCACAGTTGGGTCAGGCCTTTAAGCAGCAGGGGCTCCAAGGCATGGTAGGGATGACGGTGTCGCATGAAACGCCCGTGACCATAGACGGCGTTAAATTCAGGCGATTGGGATTCCGCATATCGATGGGAAAGATGCCTGAAAAACTCGGTCCCTTTGGGAGAGGATTCGCTACCGGATTCAACGCCGCCATTACCGCTGCATACGGTGGCGATACAGGCCAGATCGCCATCGGGCATCTCGGCCACCGCGTTATCGTGGCTGGAAATCTGCGGGCATCGCAGTTGCGGGCGTATATTCAATATCTCAAAGGGCACGGAATTTCGGCACCGAAGATCGCCGGTGCGGCGGCGCAATCGCATTATCTGCCGGGCGCTTTTATGGCCGGGTTTTTCGATCCGGCCGTCGAGCTCGGTCAATTGACGGCGGACGTTAGCGCAGACAGCGGGATGATGCAGGTTCCCAACCCGGTCCAGGCGGGTCGCACACCGGTATGGGCGCTGAGCGCCAGCTGCTTGCGGAATAAGCCGGAAATCAAACTGTTTATGCCAACAGCGTCACTGCGAGTCAGTTCGCAGCAATTGCACCGTATTCTCGCCGGGGCCATGATGCTGTTGATGCAGATTCAGCATCCGGCTTCCGGGGCATGAGAAATTCGGGTGTTTTCCGCCGCTTGGGCGAATCGCTATTGTTGAGCCTGATCTGAGGAAATCGGCGGGCAGGCGCAGAACAGATGGCGGTCACCATAAGCATTATCAATGCGACGGACGCTGGGCCAGAATTTGAAATCCCGCAGGTAATTCATCGGAAAGGCGGCCTGCTCCCGGCTGTAGGGGTGATGCCAGTCCTGCATCATCATTTCGGCGGTATGCGGTGCATTTTTCAGGGGATTATCGCCCCTGTCCGAGCGTCCCTGCTCGATGTCGCGGATTTCGCGGCGAATTTGAATCAGGGCATCGCAGAAACGATCAAGCTCGGCTTTGGATTCGCTTTCAGTCGGTTCAATCATGAGCATGCCCGGTTCCGGCCAGGAGACGGTGGGCGCGTGAAAGCCATAGTCCATCAGACGTTTGGCGATGTCTTCAACCTTGACGCCGGCGGCTTCAAACGGGCGGCAATCAATAATAAATTCATGTGCCACCCGGCCGCGCCGGCCGCGAAAACGGACGGGGAAATCGTCTTTCAGACGCTGAGCCATGTAGTTGGCGCTTAATATGGCAACGGCCGTTGCGAGCGAGAGCCCTGCGGCGCCCATCATCACGATATAGGCCCAGGAAATGGTGAGAATGGATGCACTGCCGTATGGCGCCGCCGACACGGGACCGATTGCCGTCGGACCGCCGATGGATGCGGTGGGATGGCCGGGAAGAAACGGCGCGAGTTTCTGCGTCACGCCGATGGGACCCATGCCCGGTCCCCCACCGCCATGGGGAATACAGAAGGTCTTGTGCAGATTCAGGTGGCACACATCGGCGCCGATATCTGCCGGGCGGCACAGGCCCACCATGGCATTCATGTTGGCACCATCCATATAGACCAGCCCTCCGGCCTGGTGAATCACCCGGCACACCTCCTCGATGGTTTCCTCAAATACGCCGTGGGTCGATGGATACGTAACCATCAGGCAGCCGAGACGGTCCCGGTGGGCGTGCGCCTTGGTGCGAAGGTCGTCCAGGCTGATGCTCCCGTGCTCATCGCATTCTACGGTGACGACCTCCATGCCCGCGATCACGGCGCTGGCCGGATTGGTGCCATGCGCCGAGACGGGAATCAGGCATATGTTTCGATCAATTTGAGAGATGGATTCGTGGTACGCCCGAATCACGCGCAAACCGGCATATTCCCCCTGCGAACCTGCATTGGGCTGCAGGGACACGGCGGCAAAACCGGTTATTTCGCAGAGAAATCGCTCCAGTTGTGTGGTGAGCAAACTGTAGCCGGTGCACTGATCCGCGGGGGCAAAGGGATGCATATCCGCCCAGCAGGGTTCGGTGAAGGGCATCATCTCCGAAGCACTGTTGAGTTTCATGGTGCATGATCCGAGCGGGATCATGGAATGCGTGAGCGAGAGATCGCGTGATTCCAATCGGCGCATGTATCGCTGCATCTCTGTTTCGCTGTGATATTGATTAAATACGGGGTGCGTCATGTATGGACTCTGACGCTGCAACCCGGCCGGGATGGAAATTCGGGCCGCCTTGACCACCGGATCAAGCAGAAACGGAAGCGGGCGGTTGGGCGAAAACACATGCAGCAGCGTATGAACATCATCCATGGTCGAACGCTGATCGAGTGAAATACCGATCGTATCGTCCGGATAACGTCGCAGATTGATCTGCCGCCGATGTGCCTCGCGATGGATGTCGTCCGCAGGCGTTTCCGCCGACGGCATGATCCGCAGGGTGTCAAAGAATTGTTCATGGACAACGTGATGGCCGAGTTTGCGCAGTCCGGTCGCCAGAACGCAGGTCCAGCCATGAATGCGATTGGCAATATTTTTCAGTCCATCCGGGCCGTGATAGACCGCGTGCATGGCGGCGATAATCGCCGGCAGCACCTGGGCTGTGCAGATATTGCTGGTGGCTTTTTCCCGCCGGATATGCTGTTCCCGGGTCTGAATGGCCAGCCGGAACGCGGGCCGCCCCGCCGCATCACGGGAGACGCCGACAATACGGCCGGGCAATTTGCGTGCGTATTCCATGCGGGTGGACATAAATGCCGCGTGCGGCCCACCATACCCCATCGGCATACCGAGTCGTTGTGCACTGCCGACGGCGATGTCGGCACCCAGCAAACCGGGCGATTCCAGGATGGTCAGCGCCAGCAGATCCGTGGCCGTCACCACCAGTGCACCGTGTCGATGGGCGGCGGCGGCGAGGGTGCGGATATCTCTGATTTTGCCATCCGATGCGGGATATCCGACGAGAAAGCCGAAATAAGCCGGATCGTCGGCTGCCAATTGATCCACATCCCCCACTTCGCAGGTGAGATGAAGTCCGACAGCGCGGGCGGCGACCACTTCAATCACCTGCGGGTGCAGGTCGCGAGCGATGAAAAACACTTTCTTATCCAACGCGGTGAGTGCCCGGGACATGCTCATCGCCTCTCCAGCGGCGGTTGCCTCATCCAGCATGGAAGCATTGGCCAGCGGCAGGCCCGTCAAATCGGCCGTCATCGTCTGAAAATTTAATAATGCTTCAAGCCGTCCCTGCGCAATTTCCGCCTGATAAGGTGTGTACTGGGTGTACCAGCCTGGGTTGGCGAGGATATTGCGGCTGATGACCGGTTCGGTGATGCACGGGTAGTAGCCCATCCCGATAAATGAGCGGAATATCCGGTTCTGACGTCCCAGCCGGTGTAGATTTTCCGCCATCTGCGTTTCAGACATGGGATGAGGAAGCGCCAGCGGCTGGGGGAATCGGATGGAATCGGGGATAGTTTCGGCCAACAGGTCGTCCAACTTATCTAAACCCAGCGATGAGAGCATCGCCGCGATATCTTGCTCGGTGCAGCCGATGTGCCGCTGATGAAATGGACGACGTTGATCGAGCACATTCCAGGAGATACCACCGGTTGCAGGGGATAAGGATTCGACGGAAACGGGCTTTGCCGCAGTAACGTTCATTCAGATATGTATCCTTCCAAGCGAAAAAACCAGCTGAGAATTATAGTCGCTTCACCTTGGCAGCGCCAGTCCGCTTGGAAGGCCACGCTCGAAAGGCAAAGCAGCGGTTCATGTCAATGCCCAACACCGATCGATTGCCGCGGCATGCATCCTCGCAGACGGCGATAAGACGCCCGCACCATAGAAATCATCCGGACTCCCACTCCGATGCGTAATATCATCTGTCAGGCGGATTTGGAGATTGTAATGAAACCGGGCTATGCGAAGTCGGCAATGGAGACGGGATTTGGACTTATTTCAAGTGGAAAAGGGCGCATAACCCTGATGGTTTTGCTCCTCGTAAGCATGCTGACCGCGTGCTCACAGAGGGGTTGGACGGCGGAGAGCCGCGGCCCGAAGGCCCCCAATTTTCCAAGCAATTTTGCATGGATCAACACACCGCAACCGCTGAGCTTTAAGCACCAACTCAAAGGGCAGGTGGTATTGCTGGATTTCTGGACGTATGGCTGTATCAACTGCATTCATATGTTTCCGGTGCTGGATCGCCTGCAAAAGCACTTTGCGAATCAGCCGTTTCTGATTATCGGCGTGCACAGTGCCAAATTTGCGGCCGAGAGCCGCCCTCGGAATGTTCGTGCGGCGGTGATGCGTTACAAGCTCGATCATCCCGTCATCGTGGATGAAAATATGCAGATATGGAATGCCTACGGCGTGGATTCGTGGCCGACATTCGTACTCGTGGGCGCGGGCGGACATATTGACGGGTCGGTGGCGGGCGAGGTGAGCTATCACAGCCTGAAGAAGGCCATCAGTCAGCAGTTGAAGTATGATCGCGAACATCATTTACTGGCCGCGCATCCGTTGGTATTTTCCATTCGGGACCAGGAATACTCGGCCAGTGGTCTGTCCTTTCCCGGCAAAGTTCTGGCATCGGCCCGCCTCAAACGGCTGTTTATAGCCGACACCGACCACAATCGAATTGTGGAAACGACCCTTCCGAACCACGCGGGCGTTGCAAAATTAATTGCGATATTCGGAAATGGAAAAAGCGGGCGGCGCGACGGCCCGGCGAAAGAATGCGAATTCAGTTCTCCTCAGGGGATGGCGGTGCTGGGGCATACGCTTTATGTGGCGGATACGAACAACCACCTGATCCGGGCGATTAACTTAAAAACGGATATGGTGCGAACCGTGCTGGGGACTGGATCGGAGGTATTTGATTTTGCCGGCGGCGGCAAGGGAACGCAGCAGGGGATTAATTCGCCGTGGGCATTGGCCGGCCGCGGGCACACGCTGTACATCGCGATGGCGGGTGAACATCAGGTATGGAAATTTAATACGCGAACGCTGGTGGCGCGGGCGTATGCAGGTTCTGGATTTGAGGGGTTGGAGAATGGGGTTGGTTTAGCAGCGGAAATGGCCCAACCATCGGGTCTTGCGCTGCGGGGACATGATCTGTATGTTGCGGAGCCGGAGGCATCGGCCGTGGCGCAGATTAATCTCAAGAGTCGGCAGGTGCGGACGGTCGTGGGCCATGGATTGTTCACTTTCGGCGACAAGGATGGAAGCCTGAATTCCGCGCTGCTTCAGCACTGCCTTGGGGTTGCTGCATGGGGCAAAACTCGGCTGCTGGTAGCGGACACCTACAATGACAAGTTGCGGCTTATCAATCTGAAAAGCAGGCAGATCACCACATTTGCGGGAATCGGGCGAGCCGGAACAGGCCATATCGGCGGGCCCGTCGAATTTGCCGAACCGGGCGGATTATCGGTGATGGGCCATAGGATATTTGTGGCGGATACGGATAATCAGCGTATCGTGATTCTCAATGGGAAGACGGGACATTGGCGGCAATTGATGATCACTGGCTTGCATGCGGCTGCGAAATCCGCGAAGCGGTCGCACCTTGCCCTGCGGCTCGACCGCACGCTAGCAGTCAATGCCGAATTCGAATCGGGAGCGAAAGTTTATCTGACGGCTCATCTTCAGGTGCCCCATGGTACGCATTTGACAGTTGGTGTGCCGATTTCTATCCGTATCACCACTCCGTCAGGCAAGTTGATTTTCGAGACGACCACGGAATCCAAGGGAAATCCGGCCATCGGCTTCACACTCCCTGCGGGGCTTCCGACCGGCACATGGTTAACCGAAGTGTATTATGATTACTGCACCAACGCGACGATGGGACAATGTGTGCCAGCCACCTGTGCGTGGAAGGTCGAGGTTAATCGGGGAACCGGACGGAAGATTGAATTGAAATTGAGTCATGCGTCATTCGAAGGATTGATTCCATGAAATTGGCCTGCAACATTGATCGCCGGGGTGCCCGAGCGCGTCTGATCGGAGGTTCGGTGGCGGGCCTGATCGGCATCGCATTGGCGGTGTCGGCGTGGTATACCGGAATTGGCTGGCTCTGGTGGCCGACAGCAGGATTCTGCTGTGCCTCATGTGTGATGATGTTTGAGGGGTGCAATGGGTGGTGCGTGCTGCGAGCGATGGGGATCAAGACCCGGATATAACGGTCGATGGGGGCCATTCCGCAGCGTCGCCATTCCACCGACTATTTCCTCCTGAATCGTCGTGGTGCCAAGCCATGTCGCGATAGGCTGCCCCGATTTAATACCTGCCCCGGGCATCCGAACCCAAAATTTGCGCACAGAAGCCGGCGCTGGCGGAAATTTTTCAACTCTCCATTCTTCCGGTATGCTTTCTCATAGAAGATGTGTGTGTTCATTGTGAGATGACAGGAGAAAGTTTTTATGACCACCGCGACGCTAACCGAAACCCAAACCAGCAAACTGACGGAACTGGCCCGACAACTCAAGATTGATTCCATCCGCTGTACGACCGCTGCCGGGTCCGGCCACCCGACCTCTTCCATGTCGGCGTCGGAATTGATGGCCGTATTGATGACCGATTACCTGAAATATGATTTTTCCGATCCGCACAGTCCGTGCAACGATCGGCTGATTTTCAGCAAGGGACATGCCTGTCCACTCCTTTATGCCATGTACAAGGCGGCGGGTGTGATTTCAGATGCGGAGCTTCTCACGCTGCGAAAATTCGGAAGCGTGCTGCAGGGACACCCGAATCCGCACGTCCTGAAATGGGTGGATGTGGCGACCGGATCTCTGGGGCAGGGATTGCCGATCGGAGTGGGCATGGCCATCAACGGCAAATATCTGGATAAACTCCCCTACCGCGTCTGGGTGCTCTGCGGCGACAGCGAAATGGCGGAGGGTTCGATCTGGGAGGCGTTTGACAAAGCGTCGCACTACAAACTTAATAATTTGACCGCCATCATTGACATGAATCGTCTCGGTCAGCGGGGCGAAACGGACCTGGGATGGCACAGCGACGTGTACGCAGCGCGGGCACGGAGTTTCGGATGGCACGCCATCGAGATTAACGGCCATGATGTGGAGGCGGTGCGTAAGGCGTACGATGAAGCCCTCAGCCAGACCGACAAGCCGACGTGTATCATCGCGAAGACGGAAAAAGGGCATGGCGTGTCATTTCTTGCCAATAAAGACGGGTGGCATGGCAAGCCGCTTAATCAGGAGGAGGAGGCCAAGGCGCTCTCCGAACTCGGTTCATCGCCCAATATCACCATTCGCGTGCAAACGCCGCAGAAAGCTGCGGTATCTAACGCGGCCAAGGGAGGAGGAAAAACACCTTCCTACGCGGTTGGAACGAAGGAGGCTGCCCGCAAGGCGTATGGCGACGGGTTGGCGGCACTGGGATATACCGATCCACTGTTGGTTGCGGTCGATGCCGAGGTTTCCAATTCCACACACGCCGATGAATTCAAAAAAGCACACCCGGACCGCTTTTTTGAAATGTACATCGCCGAACAGCAGATGGTTTCCGCGGCGGTCGGCATGGCGGTGCTGGGCAAAAAGGTATTTGCTTCAACATTTGCCGCTTTCTTCACGCGTGCTTATGACCAGATACGCATGGCGGCCATCTCCAACGCCACCATTCGGCTCGTCGGATCGCATGCGGGCGTGAGCATTGGCGCCGACGGCCCGTCGCAGATGGCCCTGGAAGATCTGGCCATGATGCGGGCGGTATTTGAAAGCGTTGTGCTCTATCCCAGCGATGCGAATCAGACCGTGAAACTGGTTGCAGAAATGGCCAAACAGCCTGGCATCAGTTACATGCGAACCACGCGTGAAAAACTGCCGGTGCTTTATCCGCCGCAGGAGGAGTTTCATATCGGCGGAGCCAAGGTGGTGCAGTGTTCTGATAAAGATCGGGCGACGGTCGTGGGCGCGGGCATCACACTGCATGAAGCGATTAAAGCGGCAGCGGAATTGAAGAAAGACGGCATTAATGTCCGCGTGATTGACTTGTATTCCGTTAAACCCATCGACGCCAAAACACTTCGTGAAGCCGCCACGCAGGCCGGTAATAAGTTTGTGGTGGTGGAAGACCATTGGATTGAAGGCGGATTGGGTGATGCGGTGCTTGAGGTATTCGCCCAATCCACGGATCGCCCGCAGGTGGTCAAGCTCGGCGTGGAAGGAATGCCGGGTTCGGGCACGCCTGCGGAACTGATGAATGCTGCAGGCATTGATGCGGCGCACATTGTCAAGGCGGTCAAGAATCTGATCTGATCGTATCGGCGATATTGGATCGATGGCAAACGAAATATCGGCCCGCGTGTCTCGCAACGGACATGCGGGCCTTTTCTGATGGCATGCGATCGAGAGTGGTGCTTTCCTGAGATATCAAAACATGACAGCGCGTAATACCAACTCGGCAAATCAGCGTATCATCGGGTAAAATCAGTTATAATCTCGGGGAAATAGTTACCGAAAGGGTCTAAAGCGTGCGATCTTTCTTTACATGGGTTACCGCCCTACTGCTGCCGTTCATCACGATTCCCATCTGTCGGGCCGGGAACCCCATGAGCAATGCCATATGCCCTGGCAAAGTTTGGCACGATACCGCCGGCCATCGAATCCAAGCCCATGGCGGGTGTGTCTTCAAGCAGGGAAAAGAATTTTATCTCTTTGGCGAAGATCGATCGCGGCATAACCGCCCTGATTGCCGATATGTGGGGTGTTATCGCTCAACCGATCTGGTGCACTGGCGTTTCTGCGGCGAAGTGGTGAAACTTAAAAACCCAGACCCCAAATTTTTTACTGAAAACTGGATATTGGAACGCCCGAAGGTGCTCTATAATCGCTTCACCCATCGATATGTGATGTATGCCCATATCGACGGCCGCGGCTATTCGATTGCCCGCGTTGCCGTATTCATCAGCCGGACCATCGCCGGACATTATCATTTTTTGCGGAGTTTCCGTCCGCTGGGCCATCAAAGCCGCGATATCGGGATGTATCAGGCGCGGGATGGGAAGGCATATCTCCTGTTTGAGGATCGCCCATCTGGCTTTCGCATTGTGGAACTCGCGCCCAACTATCTTTCCATCAAAAAGAGCATCTGCCTGATTCATCAGCACCTTGAGGGACTCGGGTTGGTACATTATCGGGGCCTTTATTACGTTTTGGGTTCGCACCTGACCGGTTGGGGACCGAACCCGGATGTTTACGCCACGGCCAAATCCCTGCGCGGACCATGGAGCCAATTCCGCAACGTTGCTCCGCCAAAGACAAAAACATACGATTCGCAGTCCGGCTATCTGCTGAAAATCGTTGGCACGCGACATACCGCCGTCATTTACATGGGCGATCGTTGGAATCCGCGCCAGCTATGGAATTCTCGATATATCTGGATGCCGCTGAAGATCGGGGGCGGCGAGATGCAATTGCCCAAACCTCACTGCTGGAAAATAAATATACGCACCGGGACGGTGAGTTTTCCGCCGCGGTAGATTTCATCGCACTCCTCCACGGCCGCCAACATGGTCTTTGAGTTTCTTGCATGAGGCGAATGATTTCGAAGTGCCATTGATTGAGCCAAGAGGTGCAATTACTTCTTTTGGTCCGCTACCTTAGGGCCAGTGCAAAAATAACTCCGTGTTTTTTAACAGCGAGTCGTGTATACTCGAAGGTGTCAATGGATTGACGAGGAGTATAACAAGATGCAGGAAGCGTCTATTCATCGTTGCCGATGTTCCGTT
>JAKAVA010000032.1 GCA_021827645.1 Planctomycetota bacterium | reverse complement strand
GGGGAGTAACCCGGCGTCGGAGGTGATCTGGCCGGCAGAGCGTTCCACGATCAGTTCCCGTGAGGGGAGAAAATCGAAGAGCAGTGGTTGACAACGTGGGGCAGGCATAAGGCACTCCTAACCGCGAGACATCGCAGCCGGATAGAATACTACAAATCTAATACTCTGTCCACTCGCTTCCGGTTCACACAAGTCGGCAGACGGAGAGCGTGAAATGGAGCATGGGTACCCAAAATCGAATGGAAGCTGCCCTTGCAGACTGCGCGCCGAGACTCAATCCAGCCACGGAGACTAACCGTCTGCAAACACGACACTTACGACCTCCACCCCCGCAATCCCGCGCCGGTCCTTGAATAATCCGGGTTAGAGAAGCCCGGTGCCGCGATTGCGAGGGTTTGGGCAGTCGATCCATTCGCTATAAATAGTCGTCCATGCGATCTCCAAGTCCGCGTGTGAGATTCGGTATCGCCCGTTTTTGGCAATTAAGCAGCTATCGGCTAACATGATGAATCTTGGCCGACACATACATGGGTTATGTGACGGTTGTTGCGGCACCCGGAAATGAGAATGGCGCGAGCACCCTATCTGAAACAATTGGCGATGATCGGCACCGTGCTGGCGACGATCTTTGCGCTGGCCGCAACCGTCCAGACTGATGGAGGCTTGGGCGCCATTGCAAACCGCGTCGGAGGCCGGATACCAGTCTTTACCGGTGTCGGGCCGTCCGATATCTCTGCCTCGCTGGGAACGCTGGGTACGTGGCGCTTGACGCTCATCGATTGCATGGCGATCGGCTGGCTGGTTTGCAGCGTCATGGCGGCAGCCCCTCGGCCACGCCTGGGCGGTGATATCGGCCACTGCGATACCCGAAGATGGATGCCGATTTACGGGCACACGATCCGATCGATCCGTCAAACCATCCTGCACATCCAGATGCCACCCCCCTGCCGCTGAATTCGATTTTCGATCTGTCACGTCGCAGCCAACGGGCTGCTTTACGAAATGCTCTTTAGCGTAGGGTGGAATCATGGTAGTCAATATTATCAATCGTTCGCTGGCAAAAGTATTCGGATCACGCAATGACCGCCTGATCAAGGCGTATCGCGAGCGTGTCATCGCCATCAACGCACTGGAATCGTCGGTTCGTGCACTGACGGATAGCCAGCTTCGCGCCAAAACGGCCGAACTGCGAGAGCGTCTTGCCAAAGGGGAATCGGAGACCGCCGTTCTTCCGGAAGCGTTTGCCATTATGCGTGAGGCGATGGATCGGCATATCGGGCTGCGGAATGTGCTGGATCCGCGGCGGAACTTCAACCCGGAATTGCTTGACGCAGCGTCACGAGAGCTCTTCATGGAGGCCAAGGCCAAATGCGTCAAAGAGCAGGACTGGCGTTTTGTGGAAATCCCACCCCAGCTCTATGAAGGGATTCGTGCGGTGGTGCCGGAAGCGCGGCCTCCGTTTCGAGCCCGCCCCTTCGACGTGCAGCTCATCGGCGGTATGGTGCTTTATGACGGCAAGATTGCTGAAATGTCCACCGGCGAAGGCAAAACGTTCGTCGCACCCCTTGCCTGTTACCTGATGACGCTTCGCGGCATGCACTGCCATGTGGTGACCGTCAACGATTATCTGGTACGGCGTGATGCGGCATGGGTGGCGCCGGCGTTTTACGCCCTGGGGCTTTCCGTGGGTTACATCCAGGCGCATATGGATAACGAACCGCGCCGGGCTGCGTATCAGTGCAATGTCACCTACGGCACCAGCAGCGAATTCGGCTTTGATTACCTCCGCGACAACATGAAACAGAGCGTGCAGGAGCAGGTGCAGGGGCCGCTGGACTTTGCCATCGTGGACGAAGTGGACAGCATCCTCATCGATGAAGCGCGGACACCTCTGATTATCAGCGGGCCGGCGCATGATGATTCCCCCCGTTATCGCGCCGTCGATGAAGTGGTGCGGAAGCTGATTGCCTGTCAGCAGCCGTGGCAGAAGGCCAAGGATCGCGTTGATGCCATCAAACGGCGCATTGGGGCGGCGGAAGGTGAAATTAAATTAGCTCGCGGCGACAAGGAAAAGATAAAAGAATATGAAGAGATGATCCGCACCGGCCAGGCGGAACTGGTGGAAGCTGAAGCGGCTCTGGCCCGCGAAGTCAGCATGTACGAGGTGGAACTCGACCGAAAATCCGTTCACCTGACGCATGAGGGAACGCAGAAAGCCCAGGAATTTGCGGGTGTTGGATCGTTCTATATCGGCAGCAATATGGATTGGCCGCACCTGCTGGAACAAAGTCTCCGTGCGCATGTGGTGTATGAGCGGGACAAAGAATATGTCGTGCAGAATGGCGAAGTTATTATTGTTGACGAATTCACCGGACGATTGATGGTGGGACGCCAGTGGAGCGATGGTCTGCATCAGGCCGTTGAGGCCAAGGAGCGCGTCACCGTCAAACCCGAAACGCAGACCATGGCGACCATCACCCTGCAGAATTTCTTCAAGCTTTACAAACGGCTCGCGGGCATGACTGGAACCGCGATGACCGAAAGTGAAGAATTCGCCAAGATATATTCATTGGAAGTTGTGGCCATTCCCACCAATCGCCCCGTCGCCCGGCAGGATCAGGAAGATCTCATTTTCATGAGCGAACGCGGCAAATGGAAGGCCATCGGTCAGACGATTGCCGACGCGGCAGCGCGCGGCCAACCGGTGCTCGTCGGCACCACCAGCGTTGAAAAATCGGAACGGCTCTCCAAGCTGCTCACCAGCGAATACCACCTGGATCATGAAGTGCTCAACGCCAAAAATCATGAACGCGAGGCGGAGATCATCGCCAAAGCCGGCCAGCAGATCAAACGACCCGACGGGAGCGCCGTGGGCGCCATTACCATCGCGACCAACATGGCCGGTCGCGGCACCGATATTTCGCTCGGTGAGGGTGTGGCGGCCGTCGGCGGATTATTTGTTCTGGGCACCGAACGGCATGAATCACGGCGTATTGACAATCAGCTTCGCGGCCGAGCCGGGCGGCAGGGAGATCCGGGCCTGACTCGCTTTTACCTGAGTCTTGAAGATGATCTGATGAAACTCTTTGCCGGTGATTTCACCCTGCGTGCCCTTCAGCGGCTGGGCATGCAGGAAGATGAGGCCATCGAGCATCATTTCGTTTCCAAGGCGGTGGAACGCGCGCAGAAAAAGGTGGAGGAACGCAATTTCGGCATCCGCAAAAATCTGCTGGAATATGATGAGGTGCGTAACTTTCAGCGGACGCATTTCTATAAAACCCGCCAGGCGATTCTTGAAGGTCGCAACCTGCAGGAAACTATTTTCTCAACCATCTCGGAAGCGGTTTCCGATTCGGTGGAATATTATCTGAACCGCGACTACGTTCCCGGCCGGATTGCCGACTGGGCGCTGCAGCATTTCCACGTGACGATCGACCCCGGCGAATTGCGCGATACAGAAGTGGCCGTGCTCGAGATGACCATCAAAGACAAAGCCCGCGATGAAGCCCGCAGCAGCATTTATCAGTCACTTTCTGAATTTCTCAATCCCGACGCGCAAGCCGAGGATTGGGATTACATCGGTCTTTCCAATTGGGTCAAAACGCAGTTTGATGTCCAGATTTCTCCCGCCGACTGCCGCAAGATGGATCGGCAACATATTGCCGAGACGCTGGTTGAGCGGGCGCTGGATCAGATCGAACATAAAACCTGCGGTGACTTGAGCCAATATCTGGTGAGTTATTACGGATATCGACAGTTGTGCAACTGGGCGAAGGAAAAATTTGAACTCGACATTCCGCTTGAGGATATTCAAGCCAAGACAGCCACCCAGGTGGAAGAAATTATTCTCTCCAAAGCCCGGCATCTTTATCAGGAGCGTGAACTGGCCTATCCGCTCGATTACGCCCTGATGGTGACCGATCTGAGCGGCGGCACATCCAATGTATTTGCGTCGGAGCAGTTGGCGGGTTGGCTCAAAGCCAAGTATGCCATCACGATGACCGGCGATGACATTCGCGCCATTCCGGCGGACAAAGTGCGTGAAACGCTGCTGGCGCAGGTTCGCCCCGCCGTGGAGGAAATCGAGAAGCAGGTGCGCGAAGCGGTGGAGAAACTGCCGGAATCCAAAATGCTTGCCGCATGGGTAACGGATCGTTTCGCCACTCCGGCGGCCCCCGATGAATTTGAGGGCGAGCCGACGGAAGAACGCATCGAGCGGATTACAGAATTGGCACGCGCCTTTTTGCGAATCGAATTGACGGAACTTGAACGCAACGTCCTGCTGCAGATTTATGACACGGCATGGAAGGATCACCTCTACGCCATGGATCAGTTGCGCGACACCATCGGGCTGCGGGGCATCGCCCAACGTGACCCGGTGATTGAATACAAGCGAGAAGGAACGCGGCTCTTTGAAGAATTTCTGCGTGTGCTGCGCGATCGGGTGACCGATACCATCTTCAAGATCAAGGTCGCCAGTCCGGAGGAGATGCGTAATGTTTACGCGGCACAGCAGGAAGTGTTTGATCCGCAGGAATCCACCGGCGTGGATGCCGAACGCTTTGCCGCACCTGCAGAATCACGCAGCTTGGATGAAGGCGACACGCACGAGATTCAGGCTGCGGAGGCCCCCGTGGCCACCATCGTCAATGCCGAGCCGCGCGTGGGGCGTAACGACCCGTGCCCGTGTGGCAGCGGCCGGAAGTATAAACAGTGTTGCGGCAAAACAGCCTGATAATAAACGGGGCATGCCTTTCCGCCTGACCCGAAATGGAGCACCCATCCGATGACCATGGCCGGCGTAGCAATCGTAGGCCGCCCGAATGTCGGCAAGTCGAGCCTCTTCAATCTGCTTGCCGGGCGACGCATATCCATCGTCGATCCGACGGCCGGGGTGACGCGCGACCGCATCACCACCACGATCGCCCATGGCGAGGGTGTCTTTGAACTCATCGACACCGGCGGCCACGGCGTGGAGGACCGCGATAATCTCACCGACGAAATTGAATCGCAGATCCGCGCCGCCGTCGATCAGGCCGCCCTTCTGCTGCTGGTGGTAGACGCTAAGACCGGCGTAACGCCGCTGGACCGGACGGTTGCGAAATTCATCCGCCGTTTTGCCAAGCCCGTTCTGCTGGTGATCAACAAGGTGGACGGAGCGGGGCAGGCACAGGCGGAAAGCGAATTTTTCTCCCTCGGATTTCCCGATGCGGTATGTGTTTCCTGCACGCATCATCGCGGCCGCGGCGAACTGCTCGATGCCATTGCCGGGCGGGTTGATCTGTCGCCCGCTGCGGGGATTGATCAGCCGGTGCTCAAGCTTGCGGTGGTCGGAAAGCGGAATGCCGGTAAAAGCACGCTCATCAATACCCTGGCGGGGTGTAACCGGGTGATTGTTTCCGATGTGCCGGGCACCACGCGCGACAGTGTGGATGTGAGCATCCGCATGGAAGACAAGACTTTTTTAATGATTGACACCGCCGGCGTTCGGCGACGATCCAAAATGACCACCGACGATCTGGAATTCTACAGCTACCACCGGGCGCAGCGTTCCATCCGTCGGGCGGATGTATCGCTGATGCTGCTGGACGCCTCGCTGGAGGCCGGCGATGTGGATCAGAAGCTGGCCCGCTACATTGCGGAAAATTTCAAACCGGTGATTTTTGTCGTCAACAAATGGGATCTGGTCAAGGGACGGGCCTCGCCGGCTGATTTCGGTCAGTATCTCGGTACCCTGTTTCCCCAGCTCGCATTTGCCCCGATCTCCTGCATCAGTGCACTCAACAACGACAATGTGCTTGAAACGCTGCAATTGGCGATGAATCTGTACCAGCAATCGGGCATCAGGCTGCCAACGGCGCAGCTTAATTCCGTCGTGGAGGAAATTGTCGCCCTTCGCGGCCCCGGCAGTCATCACGGTCGGCGGATCAAGGTGTACTACGCCACGCAGATTGATGTTCACCCTCCGACCATCGTGCTGTTTGTGAATCATCCCGACGCGGTTGATGAGGAATACGAGCGATTTTTCGTGCGTGAACTGCGCCAGCGGACGGTGCTGCGTGAAGTGCCGATCCGGCTGCTGCTGCGGGGGCATCGTTCACGCCGCCCTCAGGGCGATCCCGCCTGATCGTAAGGGAGCCGTCAAGCCGAGTCAGAATCCCGATGAATTTGTTCCATCCTGCCCATCGCGCCGGACCCGGAAAATCCATGAAGGCGTGCGACGCCCACGGACAATAGTAAACCGATACGGGAATATGATACTTTTTTAATTTTGTCGCCAGTTCGTCCGCCTGCCACGCCGGCACAATGACATCCAGTAACCCCTGGAGAATGTAGGTTCGCATGCCGTCAGAAGCATAGCTTACCGGCGAAGCGTACCGGTAGCCCCGGCCGTCATGCAGGCTCACCCACCGATCCATAAATTTCCCCGCCACGCCGAATGCCCACCAGTGTGCAATCGATCGGACTTCGGACAGGTTCGTCGGGGGATAAAAGGCAATAACGGCATTAGCCGCCAGATGTACGGACGGATAATCGCGGGCGGGAAACAGCTTCAGGTCGCGTGTATAGGCTGCCATAAGTGCGAGGTAGGCCCCAGCCGAGAGCCCTACGATGGTGAGGCGATGTTTTGAGAGGTTGTACCTGGCGCGATGGATCATCAACCAGGCCCAGGCGTTTTTTACATCCTCAATGCTGCGGGGAAATCCGCCTCCGTGCCCGGCCCAGCGATAATCGATATTAAAAACAGCATAGCCGCGACGCACCAATTTGCGTGCCATCCACGCCACCGCCCAGTCGTTGTCGTACCCCCACACCCATCCCCCGCCGTGGATCAGAAGGATCGTGGGATGTGGTCCCGGGGCGTTCGGCAGATACAGGTCGCCCTGGAGGAAAGGGCTTTGACTCCGGGTGTAACACACGTGCAAAATTTCAGTAAAGCCGGGGCGCTTCGGCACAGGCTCCGGATGAAACTCGGCACAGCCGCACAACAGCAGCGATATCATCGCAAGCGCGGCAAACAATCGCAACGATTTCGAGAGCCGCATGGCTGGCAAACGCCTCCCGGTGCAACCGTCGTATTATAGATGAGCCTCAGTGCCGTGTGGGCAGCAGGCGTGCGGGTCGTACGACGGCCCAATTTCGTGAATCGCCGAAGTAATGTGCGGTCAGCCCCATGGTTCGCTGCCAACCGCAGCGACGAGACGCCAATAGCCTGATGGCGATTTGGCCACCCGAAGTAAGGCCGTGTGTTCTACCGCCCCGCCCGATTCCGCTGGATTTGATATTTTGCAGGCTAATAGTTTGCATCGTAACCAATAATCTGTTAGGCTCCTCCTTGGGGATTAAGGAAGTCGGAAAATCATGTTGCCTATCCAGTGTGGATGGAGGTCGCCTTTTGGGCATTTCGATCCGCAGTAGGCCGAGGCGATTAATTCGCAAAATATCCGCCGCCCGCGTTTTGTTCGGCGCGGGGAGCACGGCTCCGTTGGCTGGAGTTTTTTTGAAGGGCAGAAAATTCATGCATTACAATAAAAAATTATCCGCTTGCCTAAGCACTGCCGTGGCCATCGCCCTTGGGGCCGGTGTGATGGCGGGCAATGCCGTTGGGTCGTCTTTTGCGCGTATTCCCATATCTCAGTGGTCGTTTGGCTCGAAAGTACCGCAACATGTTAAGATACAGGACGAGCCGCTGTCTTTGACGGTTACCCCAACGCAAAATATCGATCATGCATATGCGATTGTGGGCTCAATCGGCTCAGGTGGAACCGAGTCAGTCAACGTGACCACAGCCTACCTGAATGGCGAATTGTCCTACCTGGGCAATTTGACGGCGGGCACGCAGTACACGATTACTGGGGCCGAGGCGGATGTCGCGCAGCACCCTTACGAGTCGGTTATCGGCTTAGCGCCCGCGCAAAGCGGGTCGACATCGCAGAACGTCATCCTTGGATTGGGAACCTCTTCGGCGGATAACGCAATCAATAATAATATTGGGCTTTCCAGCTACTATGATTTTCTGTCGGCACTCATTCCCTCGTCATTCAACCATAGCATCAGCGGCACCGGCGTTTTATCGGTGTCGGATACTATATCGGGCGTGAGTATAAGCCAGGCCCATCCGGAGTCTTCATTGGACGAACTGCTCAACGGGAGCTACCCGGCGGAAGAGGAGATTTCGGAAGGCGGGGTTGGGGGTGTATACACGGGGGTTGGTGCCATTAGTCCAGACGCGGTGGGCGAGTCGTACCAGTTCAGCGTGTCAATACCATCGAAGTGGTCGAGTGAATTGGAGGATAATGCGATGGGCGTGAATTCCAGTGGCGTGCTGGTGAATTTCGACAGCCCCACCAGCGCGGGGACTATTGACGCCGTTGTCCCGGAGCCGGGGGCGCTGATGATTTTTGCAACTGCCATAGCAGGCGGATTGCTACTGGCACGCCGTCGGCAAGCACCATCTCGTTGACCGGCAACCTCCTTGGGTGCAACCGCTTCATTGAAGGCGGGCGCGGGGCCGGAGCAATCGCCGCGATGCATGTTCGCCTTGGGCGGTTTGTAAACGGTAACTCCCCACAATGGTCCGTCCCTTGTGGTGGATGGTCTTACCCATAATGAAATGCCGACAGGATTGCCCACAGACCGAGCGCCCACCAGTGTGCAATCGATCGGACCTCGGGTAGGTTCGTCGGGGGATAAGAGGCAATAACGGCGTTTGCCATTAAACGTGCTTGCTCAACTTTCTCCTGTTCAACTCTCACCTGTTCTGGCCGGCACCGCCGGCCCAGGTCTCACGCAAAGCCGCGAAGAACGCCAAGACGGTACGATAAAGCGAATGAATTCACTGACGGAATCTTAGCGTCTTTCCTTCTTCGTCTGATTAACAAGTTAATGACATCATGCTGCAGGCATGGGTCCATATCTCGCGCGGGGGCGCGGAGATCGCGAAGAAATTCCAGAGTCGGGCGAGACGCCCGACCCCCAAACCTCTGCGAACCCTCGTTGCCTCAGCGGTGAAAAAAGCTACTCACATCATGCGCCAGCATGAAACCCTATTCCCACGGCGGTGGATAGCTGCTAACCGCGGAGACGAAACGGGTTTATGCCAGATGAAATGCCGATAGGATTGCCCACACGCCGAATCCGACAAACGCCGCGGCGGAGAGCCAGTTCACAGCGGTCATCATCCGCGTGCCGAGCCGCAATCGGATATAGTGAATCAGCAGCGCCAGAACCGTCCAGCAGATCAGTGCGCTGATAAACATACCCAGCACGATGCTCAGCAGCGCTGTCAGCGGGGCAGCAGGATCAATGCCAGCGAAAATCGCAACAAACAGCAGGATGGTAAGCGGGTTGATGATGGTAAAACCCAGCGCAAGGAAGAAAGATTTTATGCCGACCGATCGCCGACTTTTAACATGCTCCACGTGATTCTGCATCGGGAGACCGACCGGCGGCCGCAGGAATATCCAGACTGCAAAACCGAGCAGCAGCACTCCCCCGCCGATGGACAGCCAGAATCGCGCAAAGCTAAGCCAGACAGAGATTTGATGCACCCCCAGCGCTGAGATTGTTCCGAAGATGCCATCGGCCGTTGCCGCGCCAAGTCCCGCCCACAGGCCGGCCAGGAGTCCATCCGCGAGGGTGCGCCGGATGCAGAACACGCCAATCGGCCCGATGGGGGCATTAACGGAAAAGCCGATTACCAAACCTTGAATCAGGGAGTTAATCAACCAGACATCCTTGCTGACGGGTTAACCGCACACATTGCGGGTAGAATTTTAACCGCGAATAAGGCCGACGGCGATGACGGACAACTGGCGATGGACCGCGACATGACACCAGACACTGCGACCTATGATCTGACCCCTCTGCTGCGAAAACATCATACATTGCTGGAATATCAATCCGTCCAATTGCCGACCGGAAAAGAAATTCTTACTCTGTTATGGAGCCGACCGGAGGAATCATGGCCTGTCGTGAACCGCAATAATATTGCGGAATGCATCGCACAATGGACAACGGACATCTGGGATTTAAGTCCGGATGGCAGGGCGCGGCTCTGGGCCCCGGGAATTGAATATTCAACGGGAGCAATCTTTGCCTGCGCAGAAGATGATGTGCTTTTCGGGTGGGACATGCCCAATCCGGAAGTGATCTACGCCTGCACCTGCGACGGCGCCCATCTCGACAAAATTGTCATCCCGCTGCGTCTGGAAACGCCGCTGGCGCCGAAAATGACGCCGGACGGCACGATGGCCATGCTGACCGGTGATAAAGAGCAATGGGTGCGGATCGCCGACCTTGGCCGTCAGCGTGAGAGTGGACCACCGCCGGCAGATCCATGGCGGCACTGGCTACCGGATGCAGAGCGGATCCATCAATGGATCACGGCGCGCTGTGATCGATCGCGTCCACCGGTGCGACTGGAGCCATAGCCGCAATCGGGGCTTTGAACAGCGGCAGGCTATCGACGATGATAGCGGCCGCATGAGGCTGAGGTAAGCATGCTTAGAGAACTGCATATCAGCAATCTGGCGGTGATAGCCGACGCGACGATTGAATTTGCGTCCGGGTTCAACTGTTTCACCGGACAGACGGGCGCGGGTAAATCGTTGGTGATCGGCGCGGTGGAATTGCTGCTCGGGTTGCGGTCGCCACAGGGGATGCTGCGGGCGGGGGCAGCCGAGGCGCGGGTAACGGGCGTTTTTGCCATTGCCGATGCGCAGGTTCACAGCGACATTGGGGCACTGGCCGACCTATCGCTGGCGCAGGAGCCGGAATTGATCTTGTCGCGCCGCATCTTTGCCAGCGGCCGCACCTCGGCATCGCTCAATGGGCAGCCGGTGTCGGGTCAAACGCTTCGGCAGATCGGTGAAATGCTGGCGGACATTCATGGGCAGAACGATTTTCAGTTTTTAATGCGGCCGGTCAATCAACTCGCGGTGCTGGATCAATTTGCGGGTGTTAAGGCGACGGCTGACGAATACCGCGCCCTCCACGGTCGGCGGGCGGAGTTCCTCGCACAGGCGGCGGAACTCAGTGCCGGCGAGGAACTGCGGCGCGGCCAGCTTGAACTCGCCGAATTTCAACTCGCCGAAATCGACGCCCTTGCACCAGAACCCGGCGAATTTGAAACGCTGCAGGAGCGGCATAAGACACTCTCCAATGCGGCATTGATAAAAAAGCAGGCCGCCGGCATAACGGCAGAACTCTACGACGATGAGCAGTCGGTCATTGAGCGGCTCAAACGGATTTTCGCGGCGCTGGGCGATGTGGCCGAACTCGCCGCCGATTTCAAGCCGGTATTCGAGCAGATGCGCGACGCCATCATCAGCCTTGACGACGCCGCACTGAGTATCCGTCGAATTGCCGATCGCATCGAGATGGACGAAGAAGCGCTGGCCGAATGCACCGCCCGGCTCAATGAATACAACCGCCTGATGCACAAATATGCCCGGCGCGGCGGAGCAGCGGAGGAACTGCTTGATTTTCAGGCGCAGCTGCAGCAGCAGATTGAAACACTTAAATCCGAACAGGCCGGCGAAGCGGAGTGCCTGAAAGAGATCCGCGGTATCGAAAGCCGCCTGCTGGAACTCGGTAAAAAACTCACCTCGGCACGGCGCGATGCCGGCGCCCGGCTCAGCGAACAGGTGTGCCGACAACTTGCCGAACTCGGCATGAAAGAGGCCCGCTTTGAAGTTGCGCTGCTGCCGACCGGCAATGAAAATGATCCTTACCCATCGGCAACAGGGATGGAAACTGCGGAATACCTTATTGCGCCCAATCCCGGCCAGCCCGCCCAACCGCTGCGGCAAATCGCCAGCGGGGGTGAAATATCGCGCGTAATGCTGGGGCTTAAGTGCATTCTCTCCGGCGTTGACCGTCTCAGCGTGCTGGTGTTTGACGAAATCGACGCCAACGTGGGGGGACGCATGGGTTTGATCATCGGCGAAAAATTGCGCCAGCTTGCCTCCTCGCATCAGGTTCTGTGCATCACGCATCTTCCACAGATCGCCGCCTTCGCCCAGCGACATCTGCGTATCGGCAAATCGGTGGTGCAGGGGAACAGCTATACGCAGGTTGAAGCGCTGGTCGGCGAGGCGGTAGTGGATGAACTTGCCGAAATGATCACAGGTAAGCAGATCACGCCCACAGCCCGTCAGCAGGCGCAGGAGCTTCTGCAACTCGCCGCAAAGGCGTCCCGCAGCGCCGCACCGAAACCCGGTGGCAAGACACCGCCATCCGAAAAACAGTCTGACGAAAGGGAAAAAGTTTCACAGCCCCGCGGGCAGACGGCGCCTAAGATAAAGGCGGTACGAGGAAAGCGGCCATGAAATCGTTCACCCATTATCTTACATTTAATATTCCCGACCGGGTGGGGTTCGTCAACATAACGGACGAACTTGAAACGTTGCTCGCCAAAAGCGGCATTCGCGAAGGGCTGCTGCTGTGCAATGCGATGCACATCACAGCCTCGGTCTTTATCAACGACAACGAATCCGGCCTGCACAAAGATTACGCCCGCTGGCTGGAAAAACTCGCCCCACATGCCCCCATCAGCGCCTATGAACACAACCGCACCGGCGAAGACAACGCCGACGCGCATCTCAAACGGCAGATCATGGGGCGGGAAGTGGTTATCGCCGTTACGGCCGGGCGATTGGATTTCGGGCCGTGGGAACAGGTGTTTTACGGCGAGTTCGACGGGCGACGAAACAAACGCGTGCTGGTGAAAATCATCGGCGAGTAAACGCCGGCGGCGCGAGTGCCCCAGGATGGAGCCGGCCGCCTGCAATCAGCGGGTACCTTCAAGCCGATTCCTGCTGTAAGACCGCAGTTCATCGGGCGAGATTTCTTCCGGCGGCAGGAGGATGTAATGTTTCTCCACCGTAACAGCTACCGTACCCGAATCGCCGTCGGTGGGGCTGCGTTCGAACGCGAAAAGCGCAATGAGGCCATCTTTCATCGCACAGGCGGCGATCGGAATGCACACCAAGTCCGGGAATTTGGCCGAACACATCGCCAAATCCTGCTCAATCTGAACGATGCTGATGTTATCGTCGCCACGTTTGGCCTGCACAGGAAACACATAATGTACCCCGCGCCGGTCCAACCCGACGTAAAGTTCGTCCGTTTCAACCTGCCCAAGCCCGTCCACGGTTGTTCGCAGATGGCTCTGCAGGGCGTAACAGGTGATCCCCGTGAAAATATCAATGAGCCGGTTGTAGCGGAGTCGGGCCAGAAGCGCCTGCTCGTCCCCGAGCCTGTACATTTCAATAATTCCCGGGGTTGCATCGGGGATTCTGGTGCTGGCGAGGCTGGGATTTGGCTTGATCTGGGCTGCAGCAGCGGCAACGAAGGAATATTTCGAGCGCCCGGCCGGCCGAATGATCCAGCTTTTCCCCGGCGGTGCCGCCAACCTTATCCTTTCCGGTAGCCTCTGGCGATAGCGAAAGCTGTAGATGACGTCGCCGAGGTTCTTTGGTAGCGGGATTCCCAGGCGGGCCGCTACGCTTTCTATCTCGCGTCGTTCGAAATCCACTCGCTCCAGTCCGGGACGAAACCTTTGCGTGAATATCGCCTCCAGAATGCGGCTATAAGCATTTCCGCTTCCGCCAGCGCCCGCTCTTGAATCCGCACTTCTCTTCACCGGGCGGTTTCTCCGGGCCAGCGCAGCACCAGCACCTCTTCGCGTAGCTGTTGACGGGTAGCCGTGGCCAGCCGCGTGCGGAAGAGGTCCAATCCGACAACCTCGTAGCCGAGCCGTTCTGCAATCTCGGCCAAAATCGTTCCAGTCCGTATCATCACCTGAAAAAAGGATGCCTGGTCGCCCACCACGTACGCCAGCCTCGCCCCGTCTTGAAGGTATTGCCGAAGGGTGGCGAGGTGTCGGACCATTCCACCAAAGTAGAGTTCCGTCACTTTTGCATACATGCGCTCAAAGCCGCTGGTCTTACCCAGTTCAAGGCGACGGGCTTCAATGGCTGCCACCAGCGACTGAACCGTCGCGTTTGATGCGACCCACCGCCCGTCGTCATCACCTTTGTACACGTTACGCGTGTTTGACCTCATTAACGTCCTCTTGAATTCCTGCAATTGCTCCCGGTTGTTGATAAAACCGAGGATAACTGATTCAAGCCGAGTGGTGCGTGTGTAGTCTTTTTCGTTGGGATACGGGGGTGAGGTAATCACAGCCGAAAGCCGGCGCCCCGCCAGCGCCGCACCAAGCCCGCCAAGCCCGCGGGCGTCACCGCTCAGCACCGTTGCCGACACGCCGCGACGCACATAAATGGAATTAATATCCCGCGCCATGGTCTCAACCCGTTGCAACCATGGCGCCACCACCGCCGCATCCGCCTTCGGGGGGCCGACGCCCACCTCGGGTCCGAAGTGCAGGTTGCCAATCGATAGCACCAGTGCCGATGCCAAGGCGAGACGAAAATATCTGGATTCCGACGCACTGGCCGCACGTTCTATTTCCTTCAGAAGCACCAGCGTCTTGTGCAGAGGCAATTCGCTTATCGAGCCGCGCAGGAGGAGCTTTTCTCTCTCGGGCGAAAGCCGCCACAGGTCGGGGGGAAGCCGCGCCTTCCCGGAACGTCCAAATAACGGCAGTGGAGCGGTATCGGGGGTTCCGGCAGCGTCCAGATGGTCGCAAACTGCCGCGGCAATCTCCCGCGCTTTGCGTGCCAGTTCGTCTCCGGAGGCATCCCAGCAGGTCTTCACGGTGCTGGCGAAATGGGCCATCGGGTTCGCCTCCATGCCGACGGACGCTATGCCCTGCTTTTTGCACTCCACAAGGGTGGTGCCGGTGCCGCAGAACGGGTCCAACACCAAATCGCCCGATTTCGCTCCGAATCTCTCAAGATAGTCCGACACAAGGTGCGGCGGGAACGAGAGGACGAACCTGTACCAATCGTGGGCGGCGCGATCCTCCGACTGCAGCCGATTCATGTTGCTCTGCGAGATCGGCGCACGCTTCGCGAGCGAATCTTTGATCCCGCTTGATACAACGACCATACGGAGGGGCTCCTACCTCAAAACCTTACCTGTGGAGAATAATACCGCTTTCGATGTCTGTAAGAAAGTCCGCCCACACCGACGATGCTCTTCGCGTCGGTAAAGCTATTCATCTCCATGGCTGCTTCAGCGCAGAATGGCGCCTATTATCATTTATGTTTTGTATCTGGTTGACATCACTTTTGTCAGGAGATAAATCCTATGAAAACGCGAACATTGGGTACGACAGCCGTTAAAGTCTCAGAAATCGGCCTTGGCTGCATGGGCATGTCAGATTTTTACGGCACACGCGACGATCAGGAGTCGATCCGCACCATCCACCGCGCGATGGAACTCGGTATTAATTTTTTCGACACGTCCGACATGTACGGCCCTTTCACCAACGAAGAACTGGTGGGCCGTGCCACCGCCGTCGGGGCGCCGCTGAAGCGCGATCAGATCATTCTGGCGACCAAATTCGGCTATGTGCGGGAGCCGGGCAAGGCCATCGGCGGCGTCTGCGGCAAGCCGGAATATGTTAAGCAGGCGTGCGCGGCGAGCCTGCGGCGTCTGCAGGTTGACTGCATCGATCTCTATTATCAGCACCGGGTGGACAAAACCGTGCCGATTGAAGAAACCGTCGGAGCCATGGCGGAACTGGTAAAAGAAGGGAAAGTGAAATACCTCGGGCTTTCAGAAGCCTCGGCCGCCACCATTGAGCGGGCCCACCACGTGCACCCGATCACCGCCCTGCAGATTGAATATTCTCTCTGGACACGCGAGCCGGAACATCAGCTCCTTCCCCTGTGCAACCGTCTGGGGATTACGGTCGTCGCGTACAGCCCACTCGGCCGTGGATTCTTAACGGCCACCATCACCTCGCCAGACCAATTTCCTCCCGGTGATGTGCGTCGAAATCAACCCCGCTTTCAAGGGGAAAATCTGCATTCGAATCTGCGGCTGGTGGAAAAGCTGACCTCCATGGCCAAAGTCCGTGGATGCACCCCCGCCCAACTCGCCCTGGCCTGGGTGCTCTGCAAGCAGCCCCGCATGGTCCCTATTCCCGGCACAAAACGCGTGAAATACGTTGAGGAAAACGCCGCCGCCACCAACATTCGCCTCTCCGCCGACGATATTGCGGCACTCGACGCGATGGCTCCCATCGGTATGGCCGCCGGTGCCCGCTACCACGAGGCGGCGATGAAGATGCTGGATGTGTAAGGCGGCCTGACGGCCATAGTCGGCAGGAGAGTCCCGTAACCCAAGCCACGCGGACTGGGAGGATGTTGCGCGCCGATGAAAGTCGGTGTATATTCCTGCAGACGGGCCCTCGTGGGTCGCGAATCCGGATCGCCCGGTGGGTTTTCCCCCGGGTCGGGATAACCGGGCAAGTTGTCAGTTTCGTGCGTACCAATTTGGAGGCAGGCAGTTCACCGATGAAAAAAATCATTTTCAATGCGTCTCTTCCCCGCTCCGGTTCAACCTTGATGCAGAATATCCTTGCACAGAACCCGCGCATGTATTGCACCCCCACCAGCGGTGTGATCGATCTGCTGATCGCCGCACGGAAATACTACACGGAACTTGCCGAGTTCAAGGCACAGGACGCCGACGAGATGCAGAGGGGTTTTTTGAGCTTTTGCTCCGGCGGATTGCAGGGCTTTTATGAGGGTGTAACCGATAAGCCGATCTGCGTCGACAAATGTCGCAGTTGGTTTCATTTCCACCATTGGGTGGAAAGGTTCCATCCGAACCCCAAATACATTGTCTGCATCCGCGACATCCGCGGAATATTGGCCTCGATGGAAAAACTGTGGCGGAAAAACCGCGACCGCAGCGATCCCGATGAAGTCAATGGCACGCTGAACATGATTACCATCAACAACCGCGTGACACGCTGGCTTAACGGCCCGCCCGTCGGTGTGGCCGTCGCACGATTGATGGAAGCCATCCAGACCGGCGTCATCAAACAATGTCACATCGTGCGGTTTGAAGATTTAACTGAAAACCCCAAGGGGGTCATGCAACGCGTGTATGAATACATCGAAGAGCCCTATTTCGAACATAATTTTGATCATGTGGAACAGCGCACGCACGAAAATGACCAGTTGCACACGTTCTACGGTGATCACCGAATTCGGGAAAAAGTAGCCCCACCTATCCCGGATTACGTGGACGTGCTTGGACGGGAAATCTGCACTTCCGTCAAGGCCAACTACGGACTTTTTTACAATACTTTTTACGCCGATAAACGGTGAGATAATCAGGTGGTCCGTGCACGATATCATCCAGCTTGAGCAGACGGGCGAGCCCCAGGCGATCTCACAGGCACTTGCGGCATTGCGATCCGGATCACCGGCGGTTCTTCCTACGGAGACACTTTACGCCCTTGCCGTCCCCGCCATCCAGCGCGATGCCATCGAAAAACTCCGTAAAATCAAGCAGCTTGATTCTTTCCCCGGTTGGGTGTTGCATCTTGCCCGCCCCTCCCACATCACCCACTGGGTCCGCCAGCCGAACCGCGTGCTCGACCGCCTGATCGACAAACTCTGGCCCGGCCCATTGGCCCTGCGCATCGCTCTCGATGAATCCGGCCGCCTCGCCCTCCGCGAGATGCTCGGGCCGCTTACCTTCGACGAAACGGTCGATGCCGCATCGAAGGTAACATTCCGCTGCCCCGATCATCCGCTGACACGAAATATTATCGAAGAACTCGGCACGCCACTGATTATGATCGGCGTAAAGCCCGGCGCCGCCGGACGCCGCCTCGATACCGCTTTGGCCGATACCAAACTTCCGTCACTCGTCGCCATCGACGCCGGTCCGGGGCGTTACAGCGGAAGTTCAACTCTGGTCGAGGTCACCGATTCACGCTGGACGATCCTCCGCGCCGGTGCCATCGCAGAGCGAACCATTCGTCGCGTTATGGAGCGGACCATTGTCTTCGTGTGCAGCGGCAACACCTGCCGATCTCCCATGGCCGAGCAGATCGCCAAAATCATCCTCAGCCGTCGGCTCGGTGCAGCCCCGGAAGAACTCGCTGAACTGGGCTGGAACATCACCTCCGCCGGGGTTCATGCCGGCTCCGGTGCACCGGCAACCGCCGAGGCCCGGGCGGTGATTCGCGAATTGGGCGGCTCGCTGGAAAAACACCGGTCACGCCCCGCCACCGCCGATTTATTGCTCCGTGCCGATTTAGTTCTTACAATGACGGAAGCTCTCAAGCAGGAAATACTTGATACCCTGCCGAGCTTGAAGGGAAAAGTCCGCCGCCTCGATCCGGATTCGGACGTGATCGATCCCATCGGCGGCCCCATGGATGTCTATCGGCAGACCGCGGAAAAAATTCAGCGCTTGGTGGAAAAACGTATTGAGGAACTTTTAGCATGATACTCGCCGTTGCGGTCGATCATCGTGGATTTCCCATCAAGGGGTCGTTGGCCGAATCACTCAAATCCGATGGACATGAGGTGATCGATTTCGGCACGTTTGAGGATAACCCGTGCGATTATCCCGATATCGCCATTCCCGCCTGCCTCGCCGTCGTCGAGGGCAAAGCCCAGCGGGCGATTCTTGCCGACGGCAGTGGCATCGGCGTCTCCATCGTCGCCAACAAGGTGCCGGGTATCCGTGCCGCACTCTGCCATGACGAACTGACCGCCGAAATCTCGCGCCGCCACAATGATGCCAATGTCATCTGCCTGGCCGCTGACCTCATTGGCATCGAACTGATCCGCCGCATCATCCGGGTGTGGCTCAAAACCGAATTCGATAACGGCCGTCACGCCCGACGCAACGAAAAAATCAGTCAGCTCGAAGCCAAAGTTTTTGAAGATGTCTCCCGGGCGCACCAGATTCTGCGCGGCGATTCTATTTAATATTTTCTTCGAGAGTCTTCACGGCGCACGCTCAATGCCCGGCGGGCACCTCTTCAAGCCGCCGACGTCCATTGCGTGTGAGAGATTCCACCGAACCATCCAACATCGCCACAATCGCCTCCGACGCGTAGCCCGCAAACAGCCCGGTCTCCACCGCACCCGGTATGGCGTGAATCGCCCCATCCAACGCGGCCAGATTCTGCATGCAGGGATGATCCGGCGGAAAACGGGCGTGCAGCAGCGGGTTGCCGTTATCCGTCAGAAATATCCCACCATTTTTATCCCGCCGCGGATCGGCCGAAACAGCCCCCATGGCCTTGAGTCGCCGCTGCACCGTCGGCAGGGCAAACTGCACCACCTCCACAAATATCGGAAACCGCTCTCCCAGTCGGGGCGTGAGCTTTTCCTCCCCCACCACAATAATCAATGTAGTTGAAATGGAGGCAATCACCTTTTCCCGCAACAGATTCCCCCCTCCCCCCTTGAGCAGATTCAATTGCGGAGTTACCTCGTCGGCACCATCGACATCAATGTCGATCCGCTCGACCGTATCCAGCGTCGAGAGTGGAATCCCCCCATCCCGCGCTACCGAAGCGGTGAGTTCTGATGTCGGCACTCCACTGATCTTCAGGCCCTCCGTGCGAACCCGCTCCGCAAGTGCCCGTACAAACGCCAGTGCCGCTTTCCCACTCCCCAAACCCACGATTTGCCCGGGTTTGACCCGTCCGGCGGCAATTCGCCCGATGTGCTCAAGTTGCCTGTCTGTTGCCGCCTTCACTGGATTCATGATCCCATCCATTTCCATCGTCCGTCAGCTCGACCAAAGCCGCAGTCCTGCATCGTCAAAACGGCAGCCGCCAACCACCCGCAGCGCCGAGTTTGCTGCCGTAATTCCGCTATCCGAGGGGTGGGATTCGAACCCACGACCAGAAGATTATGAGTCCCCTGCTCTAACCGCTGAGCTACCCTCGGGGAAAACTGATACATTTATCCGCGTCGGCCTCACAATGCAATGATCTCGGCCTGGCGCTGCGCGCTCGCTCTGTGCGGCAACCTTCATGGTATGAACGGATTGGTAAGACTCTATCTGAAATCGATGCCGTCTCAGCGCATGCCGGCCATACGGGCGTAGCGGCGGGCGGCAATCACGCGGGGCCTACCTCTTTGGAAATCTTCGTTCGCGGCGAGATCCTGCAACTCTGCCATGCCCCGATTTAATGGGGATGAGGTGGCGGCGGCACGTCGTGCAGGGCGGCTTCCAAATTTGCCTTGGCCACGGCGCTTTCGGCATTTGCGATCGCCCGGCGAAGACGGAATCTCGTCACCGCCCGCCCCTCTACGCCCACGAGCACCTGCACCATCAGTTTGCGGCGCAAGGCGCTGCGCTCGGTGGGCAGTACCTTGAGAATCGCCCGCACACTTGGCATGCCGATGCTGATGAGGGCCGAAACGGCGGGATACCTCCCGGTGAGCAGTATCGGCTGTATGCCATCGCCCAATAGCCCATGCCAGCGAGGGGCGAGGGCGATGGCCTCCAAAATTGCCGGCGCGGCCCGGGCCACCCTCATGGCCCCGAGGAGGTAAATAAGGCTGATCGCCTGCCTCGCCTGCCGCTGATTTTGAGGCCGCATGGCAACTGGGGCCAAGGCGCCAAGTTGCCGGGCAAGCTGGCCCCTCACGCCCTGTTGCAAGCCCGCGAGGTCCACAGCCTTGTTTGCTGCCCCCACAGACGATAGCCTGGAAAAATGGGGTACCTCGAAAATCCTGCTTACGGGGTCAAGGAGGCCCCCGTACGCGAACGTCGCCACGGCGCAAATGCACAACACGGACATCGCAACCTTTTTCATCTGAAGCTCCTTTTCATTAGTTTACCGCAGGCCGCCTATTTACCGGCACATCTGCCTGGCTGCGCGCATCGCCGCGGCGAAGGCGGAATTTCGTCACCGCCCGCCCCTCGGCCACCGTGAGTCCTGCGCCAGGCGGCCCCTTCACCGGCTGGTGGCGCCCTGTACCGCCCAAGGCGACGGGCCCATGTGGCTGGCCGCCACGGATTGGTGCAGGTGCGAATCAAAGGCATAAACAGTACCCCCATCCAAGAGGAAAACCTTTCCGTCGGAGGCATCCAGTGGTTGCCACGATGGCGGCACCACGGCCTTGCGCAGAATCTTACCGGTTTTCTCCGAGATCAGAAAAAGATATCGGTCAACGTACCTTTCGGTTTTCGCATCCCAATTCCCGAGCGACGACACCACGGCGCGGTCGTGCCCCAGGTCGAAGAAATAACCCGGATGGCTGGCAACCTTCGTTTGGTTCACGTCCAACTGCTTCACCACGATGGGCGTTAAGCGCCCCGTTCGCCCAATGTCCGACCTCATGAATTGCCAGTGGGAATTTACACCCGTGAGCACCCCGCGCCGCAGGTTTGCCGGCATCGGGAACGGCCGAAGGCGCTGCGGGATCGTGAGTCTGCGGGCCGCTCCGTGGCGGCCCACGCGATAGAGCGCGCCGATCGATGCGTCGGGGGCCTGCCCGGTTGCGACCGCCACAATCGCCCCATGCCCAGACAGCCAGAATGCAACCCCGTTTGCGCCTGAGGGCACCTCGAACTTTCCGGTAATCGTTCCGTTGGCAGAATTGACACGGTAGAGGTAAACCGCCTGCCCCACCACGCCCAGCATCCAGAGGTGCCCCCCCGCGCCGACCCGCAGGGGATTCCAGGCGCCGAACGCAAGCTGGACGGAGGCGACGGTGATCGAGGACGTCACCCGATTTAGCCGGGGGTTATATCTGTCGATCTTGGTTCCAAGCTTGCTTGGCACCGCCAACAGGAATGTACCCCCAGCGCCCTTGGCCAGCGCGATGGTGCGGCGCGAACTGAACCCACCGACAAAGTTATCGCCAGAGGGGGATGGGCCCGTGTGCACGAACCACGCCAACCACCCACCGGAGCTCCCGCCCAAGCCGAGTATCCTGTAGCTGGGTTCGCGATAGACGATGCCAACGTACGGCCAGCGCACCGGGGCCGGTCCCGCCGCGCGGGCCGACGCGGGCGCCTGGCTGAGTAGGCCCAGCAGGAGTATTACAGCGATAATGTTGCGCGTCATAAAGCGAATGCCTCCGTAAAGACGGTCGGTGGTGGCGAGGTGGGCGTCCACCCAAGTTGCTGCAACTCCCCTCGGCCAAGTCTGCACAGGCACCACCCAGTGAATGGACTCTGCAGACGTAAGTCCCCGGGGAACGGCAGTCACCAATCAGCCCCGAACTCGAGGCGGCACGGCGGTAAAAGCATCAATGCTGCGACGGCAGCCAAACCCGGGCGACGGAGCGCAAATCTGCGCCGCCGTGGGGCGCCGCCCACGGCATTACCCAGATAATTTCGGACGGTGGTCGGGCTCCGGCGACGGTCACCAACAGACTCACAATTAATATCCCGCTTCATATTCTTCATCTGCATCGCATGCTTCCGCCGGTGATAGTGTTTCGCGGGCCCTGATGGTAACACGTTCACCCGGGTGCCGGCCCCGTCCCTATTTGTGGCCGGCACGGGGATGCGGTGGCGGGGGCACATCACCCAGGGCGGCCTCCAAATTTGCCTTGGCGGCTTTATCAGTCGCCTTTGCGATGGCCCGACGAAGGCGGAATCTCGTCACCGCCCACCCCTCGACGCCCACCATCACCTGCACCATCAATTTGCGACGCAGGGCGCTGCGCTCGGTGGGCAGTACCTTGAGAATCGCCCGCACGCTCGGCATGCCGACTCGTACCAAGGCCGGAACCGCGGGGTAGCCGCCCTCAATTATGAACGGCGGCGGTAGAGCATCGCGCAACAGCCCGTGCCAATGGGGGGCAAGGGCGATACCCTCGACCATCGCCGGCGCGGCCCGGGCCACCCTCATGGCCCCGAGGAGGTAAATAAGGCTGATCGCCCGCCTTGCAGCCGCATGATCATGCTTCTGAGTGGCGGCACCGACAAGACCCTTTAGCTGCTGGACGAAATCGCCCCTGACGCCACGCTGCAGGCTTGCGAGATCGTCCGACTTATTTGCCGCCTTCAAGGCCGGTAGCTTCGCAAACTGGGGAATCTCGAAAATCATACTTACCGGGTCTAAAAGGCCGCCGTACGCGAACGTCGCCACGGCGCAAATGCACAACACGGACATCGCAACCTTTTTCATCTGAAGCTCCTTTTCATTAGTTTACCGCAGGCCGCCTATTTACCGGCACATCTGCCTGGCTGCGCGCATCGCCGCGGCGGAAGCGGTAGAGCGCGAACCCGAGCAGAGGGAGGCCACCGCAGTGAGCCAAGATTCGATATGAACGCAAGATGACCGGAATGTGGGTAGCGACCGGCAGGCCGCTGCCACGCGCAATTGCCACGGCGTCCTCTGCCTCGATCGCGACCGTACCAGCCGCGAAAGCTGCGACCCTCTCAAAGTATCGTTTCAGCAGCGAGCGCGGATTGCCGCCGAGCTCGGAAGGCGGGACATAGAGGTAAATCCTCACCACTCGGCGGAAACCCAGGGCCGCGGCATGAATCGTCGGTTGTTGGTAGGTAACGAGTTGGTAGGCACGCTTCCACCGGACCACGCCGAGCACACGTATTCGCGCCGTTCCCGCGATGCAATAGGGACGAAGTTCCACCGCCGTCGCGGCCATCTGCGACATCTCGCGGGCGAGGCACCAAAGCAGCTCGCGCCATCGGCGCCGGCTCTCGACGAAGCGTGCGGTCCAAGGGCTTGTGCCCGCCCCATAAACGGAGGCAAAGACATCCCAGAGGGCATTCTGCAGAAGAACCCGCTGTATCGTCGGGAGCCCCTGCTCGCTGATCTCCGCGAATTCTGACAAAAGTTTAATAGCATGGGTGGCGCCGCCATTTGTGAGCAGGCGGCGGCAGCCACCAAGCACCGCCGGCCATTCGCCGCGTGCCCCAATCTTTGTTGGGAAGGTTTTCTTCGAATACCAGATGCCATTAATACGGACGAATCCGCCGACGTCTGCTCCCGTCGGACCGCGAGTCCTGAGCAGGCGGCGCTGGATGTGGGCGTTTACCACCCGGCGTTCAAGTTCACCAACAATCCGCCAGCAGCGGAGCGACGCTTCTCCACCTGCAGCGTGGCGTGCCGCCGGCGCCCGGTCAATAGTTTGCCCTACCGAGCCGTGGGCTGGCGTGCTGCCCGGCGCCAGCAGTAAAAGGCTAGCCAGCGCGGCATTCCGAAAGATGCAAGATCGCCCGCGGCGCCCCACGCTACCCACCCTTCTGCGGACTGCTGCCACCAAGCGCTGCGGTGGGAGTAAGCGGTAATAGGGGTCCAAATGCCGGCGGCCCCACGCGCTCAACCCGCCCGTTCTCGCCGCAGCGCGCAACCCTTCCGCCCGGACTGACCAAAAATATCCTTCCGCCGAACGCCACGACATCGTTCCCCGGAAAGTCGACCGTCACACGCTTTAGTACCCGACCGGTTGGCGTGGACACAAAGATAAGGTCGCAGGCATTCCCGCCGAAATCGCGGGTGAGCACGACCCCAGTCGCGGAGTCCAGCTCAGCGTAGCCACGGACGGGTCGGCCGTGGATGACGCCGAGTTTCCGCTCACGAACGACCGCCCTCGTGCGGCCCAGCTTAATGGAAATGAAATAGCCGCCCGTCATCGACATCCCGTCGAGCCGACGGCCATGGGAGGCCATATGGTATGGCACGCCCCGGAAGCTCTTCGGAAAGTGAAGGGTAAACGCCGTGCCATTTGCCCTCACGACGGTTGCCGTGGCGGAGCGGCCTCGTTCATGGATCAGTAAGGCCGCGCCCTTGACGGCAAAGATGAAGGGGAAGGTATCGTTTCCGTTGCGTTGCGAGCTTCCGAGCATCCGGCCTGTTGGCCAATTCAAGCTTGAAAGCCAAAACGTAGACTTTCCGTTGAGCATTTGGAATCGCTCGACCCAGACAATGCCGTCCGGCCCGGTAATAAATGAGGCCTGGCGCCCCCTCAGCATCGGCCCCATCAACCAGTCGTATTTGCGCCGAGCAACGATGCGCCCGTGCGTCGGATCATACTCGGTGATGGTGGTATGGCGCCCGGCCAAGGTGCCCCGTTTTGCGGCGGGAGTCGCCCGATTTTCCGCTATCAGAAGGTTATTATCTATTGGCGCGATGCCCGCGATCGCATCGGGCACCGAAAGGTATCCGATCGGCCGGAGCCTTCGCAGGCTGTAGAAGCAGATCGCAGGCCTCGGTGTCGCGTGCGGAGGGCCCGCCAGCGTGTTCCACCGGGGCGGCGCGGCGCCGGGGTTGTAAAAGACGGCGAGCACGCCCTTGTCTTCCCGAGTAATCACCGCCCCGGAAGCCAGCACGCATGTGCCGACATACAGGGCCGCAATAGCCGCCAAAATCCTGCTTGAGCGGATTATGTTCATGCCAATCCTCCGGATTTTATTCGCCATTCACCCTGACTGCACGCACACTGCGGCAGCCTGGTTGCAGGGTCCCCCCAGCCAAACGTTGGTGCAGATGTAATCGGGGTGCAGGTAGCTACACCAGCTCGCGGTCCCGTGGATCCCGCCTACGCAGGTCGCGCCGGTAAGTCCATTGGGGAAGCATCCGTTGCACGGCGCTGGCAAGTTATTAAAACTGTAACCGCTCATGGGGAGCCCACAGCAATCGGAATAATTAACCATGGTGCCGTGATTGGCTTGGCCCGTGCACAGGCAACAGGCCTGCCATGTGTGGATCTCGGCCGTGCCGACCGGGCAGCCGTTAGCTTGGAGACATCCCTTGCAACCCGCCATCTGCGAACAGGGGGCCACCCCCAATCCGATCCCGCAATAGAGCCCGTCTGGGGCACACGGATGCGCCTGGTCGAAGCAATTCGGAGGCGGATTCGACGCCACTTTCGCCAGCGCCTTGGGCCCATCGGCGACTAGAAATTTCGCACCGAGAAGCGCCGGCGCCGCGCAGCCGGCGCGGCAGATCACGCTGCGCCGTGCCAGGCCAAGGGCTGCCTTCTCGGCGATTCTGCCCGCCAATCCTGCCCGCTCCGAATTCCCCAGTCTATCCTTCCGCATACATCTTCTCCTTCATAGTAACATCTGCACCTCCCAAGGCCTTGGCGACGCGCACCTGCACCCCAACGAGCCCGTTGAAAGCGGCGAGGTCAAAGGTTCGGCCAGCCGCCAGCACGGTGCCATCCGCCCCGACCACGTACACCTGGGGCGTTTGCGATATCTGATACTCCTCAGCGAGGCTCGATGCGAACACGATCCGGAGCCCGCGCAGCCTGAGTTGGTCCACTTCCCCTTCGAACCGCGACCACGGCCCGGAATCCAGCAGCATCAGCACGGTGCGGTCGAGTAGATCACGATCGGGCCCGCCCGGTCTTTGAGGCTTTCGAACGCTTCAGAATGATGTGGGCCATGGCTCAACCACCGCTGGGGCGTGCGCGGGCGGACACCGAGGGCGAGCTCGGCCGCCACCTGCGAATGAATGCGCGCTCGTCGGCACGGTTAGCAGCGATCAGGGCCGCCGTGCGCGACTTGTACGCGTTTTCAAAATTGGCCATCGAACTGAATTTGCCTTCCACCACCTGGGCGCCTAATGAATCGTAAGCCTGCGCTTGCTTGATCGCGAAATCCTGCCATATCTTCAGCATTGAATGCGGCGGCGCATGTCTACCCTCAAGAACCCGCCATCGGCCTTTGACCCTTTGAAAGCGGAATCCTGGCCCTGGTATCCATTTCCAAGGTGGGCCGTAATCGAACATCCACGCAGAGACTTCTGCGTAATCACCACCAATTTCCAATGTCTTAATGTCGACCCGCTGCGAGAGAGTTTCTGTCGCGGTGGGCGAGACCAAGCCGTGCACCGGCTTGAGCGTTGCCGCTGCCGACGGACCAAACCGCTTTGACAACGCGATGTCAAGCCTGCTGTATGCCAGCTCTGCTCTCACACATGCGTAGTCCAACGAACCCCCGGGCGGGATGGCGACGAGATGTCGCACTGCACGCGGGTCGCCTCGCTTTATTGCCGCGACGAGAAGCGGCAAAGCACCCAGCGGCCCATGGTGGGGAATCTTATTGATTGGAAGCATTGGGGCAGGTGGGACACCGGTTGGAGGCTCCAACGTGGGCCAGCGCACATGGCGGTTTTTCCATTTGATTTGTCCCGCGCGATCCAGTGAGAGTTCCAGAAGGTTTGTTCCGAGCCTGATGTCGTTGCCATGGCTTCCCTCCAGCCTGCCCCATTCGGTGGCTGCCCGCACTAAATAGACCCCCGGCGAGCGGAGGACGAAATATTTTGCCAACTGAAGCACGCACGCTCGTTCGCTGGCGGGAGGTACCACAACCGACCGGCCGTTCCAACCGCCGCGGCTTTCCTGATCCATAATGGTCCCCAAATGCGTCCGCGGCGCTTTGGTCACCCTCTTTTTCGACACCTCAAACACCTGCAATATCCACCCTTTGGACACGCCGCCGGAGAAAATCGCCGGGAGTTTATTGGCATTTTTTATGCTGAGCCTGACAGTTAACCCGGAAGCTCCAGGGGCCAATCGGACGCTGAGGCCGTCCGCCGACGGCGGTGTTGGAATCGGCCCAAGAACACGATCCTGCTGCACCTGAACCGGAACCACGGAGGTGATATTCGCCTCCCATTGCGGCTCCTGTGATGGTGTTAGTACCTGCGGCGCTGGTGCGTTCCCACCCGCTGGTGGCCAGACGCCAGCCCAACTCCACTCTACCTCCCCCACTGGTACCGGGATCGAGTTCGTGCCGCCAGGGGTGAACATTAAATACATGTCCGAATCCTGTTGATCGTCGGCGTTGTTCCATCCAGTAAGGTCGACGCCAGGCGAGTCGCTCGTTGATGCCGACGTCGGGGATTGGAATTCCCATCCATAGGGATAGGTGGTGTCCACATAGTCCTCACCAAAGTTCGTACGGGCCGTGATCGATTTCCCCGTGGCGTTGTTCCACCAATCACTCTCGTTTTCCGTTATCACCTGAACACACGTAAAATCATCGCCAAATTGCGCCGGCGGGAGCGTCCACGACGCGTCAAATTCTATACCCGGCGTGTAGGTGCCGGCCGTGTCTCTGGCCGGGTTATACGATCCCCCGAAATGTAACCATGTGTGAGTCGACGGCGGATTTTCTTGCAAGTCAATTATGTAATTATCGTCAGCTAATGTCGAGCCCTCAACGCTGCCGTTAATGCTCGCCGTCGGCTCAAAAACGTTGAAGGTCGTCTTGACATTTTGGTAGGCTGTATTCGGTAACGTGCCCGCAAGGGCGACGTTTTCGTCTTGAGTGCTACCGTTTCCCGTGTAAACCCAGTAAAAGCTCAAGCTGGGTTTCTGCAGGTCAGTGCTCGCCAGCGGCGTGACCACCGCTGAGGTGCTGTTGGCTTGGTACCCGGCTACGACTGAGGTCCCTGCCACAGTCCACTTGAGGGACATGTCAGCGGGCCCGTACTCTGCCACAAGCGGTATATCTTGCCCGACGCTCACGTCCTGCGTCTGGTTGTCCACATCGACGCCCTCGTAATCAATTTGAAGCAGGTAGCTCGCCATATCCACCGGGCTCGTGTTCGCGCTGCCCGTCCAATAGTCGTTGCCCGCCTGGTCCGTCAGCGTCACGTCGCAGATGCCCGTAAGCTGCCAGTAACCAGCGATCAGCGGCGTGAAGGATACCTGCGCGCCGCCCGTTGATGACGGCTGGCTCGGGCTGATCGAAAGCGTATAGCTGTTGCTCGGCGGTGCGCCGTAGCTGTCCGCATACAGCGGCTTGTACTGCGGCGTCGGATACGTCCCCTCGGGAACGTTCCCCGGCTGGCTGTAGCTCGCCGAAAGGCTCGCCGTTGCCGTATCCCCCACGCGGATCGGGTTGGGGCTCAGTTGGCCCATCGTCGCGCTAACATCGATGATGCCCGCGAAGTTGAGCGCCATCGCAACCCGAGCCCCGAGCACCAAAAGGCCAACGGCCAACACCAGTGCCGCCCACCACCACGTCCGCTTCGACGGACGAGGTACGCCGATTTCCCTCTCGCCCCTCGCGCCACATTTTCTACGCGCGTTTTCCATATCAGGCTCCTTTTTTAAGTTCACCCGCATTCGGCTCCCATTGGCCGGTCTTCACAAGGAAGGCCTTGAGACCTTTCCATCCGGAGAGCATTTTCTGAAAGCTTAAGTCCATGGTGTCATTAAATATTCTGCGGTCCCCCGGTCGCCAAATGTCCAGCCGCCAACGCATACGTGCCCGAAGTGCTTCTGGCATGTCGTGCGCCACCGCATAGCGATAGCACATCTCGCGGATGCTTTCCCGCATTTCCATACCACCGGCACCGAAGCTGTGTTTGGCCGCCTCCCATATCGTGAGTATCTCGGGCGGCTTCCTTGCGTAGCTTTTGGGTAACGTTGGAGGGCCGTAATTGACGCCCCCGAAGCCGGTCATCGCGCGATGGTCAGCTGGCAGTCGCCTGGCGTCAGACCGATCAATGAATACACCCAATACTTCCAAATTCAGGCTGCTACCTTTGGCCAGCCTCACCATGTACTGGCCCGGTCCGGCGACCACAAACCGCAGGTATTCCGGATTCAGGACATTGACGGCCCGTTCAATAGCCATCGGCTGCGCGCTCATCGCCCATTGTGCATAGTGCAAGGCCGTGGGGTTATTCGGAAAGACCATCGCCGTCAGAGGCTTGAGCCGAAGGGCGGGTGCCTCCGCCCTTGGCAGTGGGAATATCTGAGCGGTCCAATCCCGCTGTCGGTTAGCACCACTGTGCCCGTCGGGGTTAGACATGTAGAGCGAAAGACGGTAAATCCCCCGCGCCCGGAGGTGGACACGGAGCCAAATATCCGGTCCCTGCCACGTGTAGGGATACACCTCGCCATGGTCATCCCAGAGTGTGATTCTCCGGTAGCCAAGCTCGGGGACGTAGAGCCCTCGGCGGTCATTGGTATCAGCCGCCACCTCCCACTCGCGCAGGCTTTCAAAAGGCTCATAATGATGTGGCCCGCAATAGGCATCGACGTTTTCGGCGTACTGGTTGTCGATAAAATTCTTCGCGATGATATGGTACGACTCATCGAAATGGGCGGCGCAGAGCAACGCATACTCGCGCCCGTAACGCGCCACCCAGTCCCCTTGTGTGGCCCAGTCAACTCGAAGGGGGGCCGCCCATGGAGCGTGAATCTCCGAAGCCCCGTTGGTGCCGCCCGATAGCGCGGGCAGCGTGCCCGCAAACTCGCCCGCAGTCGGCGGCCTTGCCCCCTGCGGCTCGGGCACAGCGGCGGCAAGTTGGGTTTTCGGTTTCGCTACGTCTCGCCACGCATCTTTGCTCTGCCCCGGCAGGGTGATGATTCTTATGCCCGCGCCGTAGCACCCCACCGCCATCGCGCCGCCTTTGAGCGGCTGCAAGCATTGAATGTAATTGCCCACCTGCGGCCGGTGGATGTGCCAACGGTTAATGATTGTTCCCTCGGCGTTGTACTGCCAGACATCCAATCCCATCCGCCAATGCCCCAGCCACAGATAGCCCGCTTTGCCGCCTGCAGCTTTATCCGGCTCCCATGCCACGGTTGTCGTGTGATCTTCCGTCGGCAGCTTTTCCAGCACCTGCCCCGGCGGCGCCTGCCAATGCACCGGTGGGTGCCAAAGGCCGTGAACTTTGGCCACAAAATTCTGCCCATGCTCAAATGTCAGATTCGCCTGCGGAACATGGCCTGCCGCGCTCTGTTCGTCGATTTCACCCAGTGCGATCCCCTCATCCGTCCCCACCGCCAGATGGTTCT
>JAKAVA010000062.1 GCA_021827645.1 Planctomycetota bacterium | reverse complement strand
AGAACCATCTGGCGGTGGGGACGGATGAGGGGATCGCACTGGGTGAAATCGACGAACAGAGCGCGGCAGGCCATGTTCCGCAGGCGAATCTGACATTTGAGCATGGGCAGAATTTTGTGGCCAAAGTGCACGGCCTTTGGCACCCACCGGTGCATTGGCAGGCGCCGCCGGGGCAGGTGCTGGAAAAACTGCCGACGGAAGATCACACAACAGCCGTGGCATGGGAGCCGGATACAGTTGCAGGCGGCAAAGCGGGCTATCTGTGGCTGGGTCATTGGCGGTCAGGCCTGGATGTCTGGCAGTACGACGCCGAGGGAGCAATCATTAACCGTTGGCACATCCATCGGCCGCAGGTGGGTAATTACGTTCAATGCTTGCAGCCGCTGAAAGGTGGCGCGATGGCGGTGGGATGCTATGGCAAAGGCGTTGAGATCATCACCCTGCCGGGGCAGAGCAAAGATGCGTGGCGAGACGTAGCGAAACCGAAAACCCAACTTGCCGCCGCACCCGAGCCGCAGGGGGCAAGGCCGCCGAGTGCGCATGAACTGGATGCCATGGCGGCTGTGATTCGTAAAGAATTATTGGAATCGAAAGGCAGGAAGCAGCCACGAATTGTGCCGCTGCCGGATGACTGGCGGACGGAGGGCAACTGGCTGGGAAGGTACGGGAAATATTGGATCGATCTCGCGGCCGTGTGTTCGCCCTATGACTTTGTCTGGGGTACGAACGAGGCGGCAGTGCTGTACTGTCCTGAGCTGGCGTACCCTCCGCCCGGTGATTATTTGAGGTACTGGGTCCAGACATTACAAACAGACAATCCGAGGGCGCTCGAGCTTCCCAAGCCCTATATGGGAAGCAGGGAGGCCCTTTATCACGTCGCTGATCGACTTTGCCGCCGTGATGCGCAATGCGACGACCACGGCGAGGCTTATCCGGCTTGGCGGCAAGGGCCGGGGCTTTACATTACCCTAAACGTCCCGGAGGGTCGATTCGTCCTTTCGGCTTATGAGTGGGACGACAATGCCCATGCGGGATCGAACGCCTGCCGCGATTTCGCGATTTCTATCAGGCGTCATCCGCGTGCCGACTCGGTTGAAAACGATCTTAGTTTCCACTCGGAGCCCAATTTGGTGACCGCCCGCGTATGTACTTTTTACGGCGGCGTCTGGAAACGCTTCCTGGTGCGGGGGCCGATTGACATCACCGTCCGCATCTCACGTAATCACTCGTTCAACGCGAACTTCGCGGCGCTCGCCTTGGATTCGATCCACCAGTATGCGGGCCCGTATTTTTCCGCCCACGCCCCATCCCTCGCGTCATTCGCGTACAACCCGGGCCTTGCGATCCCCTCGGTACGGGTCCACCATCCCGCGGCGCTTCGGCCGAGCCTGGTCGGTGCCGACGCGGTACTCCATCGCCTTGCCGCGGCGCGACGGCGCTCGATCGGGTGCTTTGCCCGGAACATGCCGGCGTTTGCCCTGATAGCACGGGAATATGCGGTGGCCCTGTCGACGTTGAGGGGTGATCCCCGCGCTGAGCGACAGTGCCGCGAGGCGCTTACCGCCTGCTTCTGGAATACATGCATGTTCGGGCGTGCCGAAGCGGGCGAGGCAGGGCTACACCTCGTAACCGCTCGCCAAATTGAGCTGGCCCTGAAATGGGGCGGAAACCGCGTTGAGACCACCGACGAGGACGGGTCCGATGTGAACGGCTATCGGCTGCGGTCCGGGCTCTTGTGCGCGAGATGACATTTTTAATCTTCGGCCTTAATGAAAGGGGTAACGCATGAAGATTGATCGGGGGTTAGTGATCGTTGCGGCGACCTTGGGGGTCACGGCGCTATTTGCGCCCTGCGCCCGCGCGGCGGCGGCCGCTGTCGGCGGGCCTTCTCAGCCGTCGAGTTACGGGCCTCAGCCCACAGCAGCCAACGAGGGCGGAGGCGGTGGCCACTGGGCCTGGGTCAGGACCACAAATGAGGCCATTGGCGACGCGGCAAACTACGTCGACCCGAGCGGAACCAATTACTACAACGGCAGCAAAGACGGCTCGTTTGCCAGCGCCGGGCAGGCCTACTCGCCCTTTTCCACGGCAACCGGGACGATCCAGGGCGTCGGCGCGTACGTCTCGGGAGGGGGCTACGCCAATCCGCCGTTCTTGGTGATTTTTAACGCCACCTACACGTTCGGCGGTTCGCAGGCCGGTAGCTACCGTGTTGTCTACACCCGAGAATGGGTGGGCAGCGGGACGCCGACAATGGAGGTCGCGACCGCCTCCGCCGGGGGAAATGCTGTCGAGACCGATTCGTGCGAAGCCGCCGCGGACCAAGGTTCCAGCGCGAGCGTGTCGACCAATATGTCGGGTTCGTGTTCCGGCCTGAATCCGAGCCCCAAAGGCGGCGCCCAGCTGAAGAACGTGGGCACGTCCGCGAATGCCGCTTATTCACAGGTGAATAGCCAACTCTCAGTCAGCGGAAACATCGGGAACCCGCTAAAGGTTTCGTCCGATGGTGTCAACGTTACGGGCACGATCGACCAAGCCCAGACACAGAATGGGGTTGGAAACGCGACAGGTGGTAGCAGCTTCAGCGTCGAGTCGGTGCCCGATTCCTTAGACTCTGACCAGTCCGGGATCAAGGTCTCGGCTTCCGGTGCCGTGGGGGTCGTCGGATCAGGGTCCGGCCAATCACCGGGGAGCGCAAACCTCTACGGGGAAGCTGAGGTGCTGTTTACTGAAAGCGCGTCGGGTTAGGGCCGCCAGAAAGGGGGTCACGGGATGCCGTGCCTGAGACTTGCCGCAGTTCTGCCGCTGCTATTCTTGGTTTCTAACGGTCTCGGCCGGGAGCCAGTGGGTGCGCATGACCTGGGCCTGAAGAAAATACCGTCGGCCCTTGCGGGCGCTGAGGAATTGCTCGACCGTAGTTGGCAGGGGTTGCGTACGCGCTACCGCTGGGCGCGCAGCTTGCCTTGGAAGGAGGCGACGGATAACACGCTTCTGCCGATATTCCTTCTCCGAGAACTTGGCTCGCGCCAGCCGATACTGCTCTGCCGGTCGCTTACCTACCCCTACGAGGGGCTTTCCCGCCCGACGATCGCAGGCAGCGCACGCGGCGCGGCGATGGCTAAGTCGGCTCTCAAGCGCATGCGCCTCAGTTCGCATCGCTACGTCCGCTTCAAGATCATCGCCGCCAATCTGTTCACGGTCGGCACTTCCTACCCCGTGCTACTCTGCTGGCGAGGTGCGGTCAACTCTCGCGGTGGCGTTGCAAGGGTGTGTTGGTATGAGCCGATATTATCAAATCAGTCGATCGCATTTCCCGACGCGGAAAACAATTGCGGGCTTCGCTGGAACCGGCGCCGCGCCGTAGACGAAACCCACTATGGCTATGGATTCTCCCCGCCGTACACAACTCAATTTCGGGCCGGCGGGCCGCTGCTTGATCTCGGCTACGGGGTTTACGCTTTGTCTAACAGTACAGCGCTTTGGCCGGTTATCAGGCTTCGGCCCAAACTGGTGCCGCTGGCATCCCACGACAGTGCGGGGCCCGTACGACTGGCCGGGCCGCTCAACTGGCGCGGCGGGCGCGGTCGCCGCGAGATATTCAACTTCGATGGGGGTATGCTCCGGGGTTTGGAGATTATCCAACCCCCGGTCCCGCTGACGGAATATCTCAGTGTGGGACCTTCGTCGATCAGCTACACGTCGCACGGAAAACTTTTACACGCGAAATTCTGGCCCCACGTTTCCCGGCGGTACCTGAAAACAGGGCGCACCATATCGGTGAGATTCCACGTGCGCCCCGGCACGCCGTTAACCGGACTTCCGTCGACCGTAGTGATAAACCGCCAATCTGCCCGCCGATTCTACGCGCGGTTTTGTTCTCTAAGGTATATTCACGGCGCGTTGCCCGACACACCGTGGCATCTCTCCCGCCGCCTCCCGGTGAGGCTTCCGGCTAGAGGCGGAGGTGGAGGGCGCTCAGCGTTTGCGCCTCCGCGTATAACTCCCGGCTGGCGGATTCGCGAGAGATTCCGTAGGCGGGTACTTGGCTTGCTTCGCGAGCGGGACTGGAGCGCGATGGGAAAAATGTTGGCCGGATACGCAGCTTTTTTGAAGTCGGAGCGTGTTCCATATCGGTTCTACGTGTACGACGTCGAAATACTAGCCTGCGACGCCTGCAGCTACGACGACACCGGGCGCGTAAGCGCGGTGGTCCGGCGGTTTCTAATGCCATCCTACAGGGGCCTGCGGCCTGAAGAAATCGCGAGGCGGGTCGCCCAATGCGTGGATCAATATCGCTACGGGCTCGCGGTCGTCGCTGCGGATGTCTTGGGCGCTGATCCGGCGGCAGGCAGGCGGCTTAGGGCCTGGGCTGGCCGGGTTTCGGCAAAACTCACAGCCCTCGTCAGCAAGATCAAGGCCGACCCAGGTCCGTACCGCCGCTATGCTCACGCCAATCGAATGTACCGCTGGCGCCGGCTCACCAAACAGAACGAGTTGATCACCGCCGCTTTGAAAAGGAAGGCGGTTTTAGGGAGCCTACGGAAATGATGTTGTTGATACGACTCCGGGCAGATTGCCCATCCGCCGCGTTTAGGCGGCCGGTGTGCGTGGCGGCCTTGGTGGCCGCCTTTGTAGTGCTTGCCTCATCGACTTGGGGGTGGGCTGCGCCCGCCGGGGCGGCGGTCGGGTCGGGTCGGCTGGGCGGATTGCGCGAGGTCGTCCGCGCGATAGATTCGATCCCGCACCTCCCGACGCGGGCTCGCCATATCCTGCGACGGACGGCTGCGGAGGTGCTGAGAGCGTATGGCCCGCTGTCCAAAGCGAAGCGTCTCGTCGCGTACCAGCAAACCAGGGCGTACCTTGCCAGTCAAGCACCACAGTTTATCGGGGGCGGGCCGGAGGGCTACAAGCTGTTCGGATCGTTGTTCAGATGGGCGTTTGGCAATTACGTCCGCCTGCCGGACGTAAGCTCGGCGCAGCGAGGGGGCGCCGAAACCCTATTCCGACGGACGGTTAGGGCGGAAAGTGCCTTCGTGATGGCGGCTTTCCGTGATACCCCGAATTCATTGCGCAAGAGGCTGGCTGTCGTGGCCTCGAAATCCTTGTCGGCCATGGCACGCCGCTGGCCGGATTATTACCACCAGGGACTCCTCTATACCGTTAGCCGTGTGCCGACCTCCGAGGAGATCTACAAGCTGCTGTGCCGCCGAGATGGTTGGAAGTACGCGCGCGCCTTCGCAGCCATTGAGCCTCTGGCGGGCAAATCAAACCACCCCGAAAAGAATACCGTGACCCTCGATGTGCTGTTCCTGGACGGCCAGGCGCCGTCCGTGATCTCGGACGTGCGATTCCTTCTCACGAAGTACTTTTCCGCTTGGAGCCGTCGGGCTATAGCGGCCTATCGCTACATGCCGCCAGCGCTGGCCGCGAAATTGCAGGCTTACAGGGCGAAGCTCTCGGCGGCGTGGCAGCGCAAGTGGAAGGAACTATCGGATCCCGCATACAACAGCAATCTCTACCCGACCGGCGCTAGCGTCCTTGGAGGTAGCGGCGTCCGTGGGTACTGATTCTTGCGGGGTGGGCTGCGGCGTCGCCCGGCCATGGTAGGACGGCTGCAGCCCGCTGTTGCTGCAACACCCACGGAGGCATCCGATGCAGATGGAAAATATGAAGCGGAATATTAATTTGGGAGCCGGTGGCGAAAGTCGCGGCGGCTCGACGGCTGGCCGAAGTCGTCTGGCCAGTGCGGTCGGCAGAACCGTGAGCAGCGCCCCGCCTCGTCGGCGCGGAGTTGCGTTCCGTCGTATGGGTTTGGCTGCGGTCGCGGCATTGATGCTTTTTGCCGCTCGGCCTTCGAGCGCCGGGGCCGCCGTTCCGCTGATTTACCGGCAGATTCGGGCCGCTATTGCCAGTGGCGACGCCGCCCGGGCCCAATGGGCGGCGAGCC
>JAKAVA010000059.1 GCA_021827645.1 Planctomycetota bacterium | reverse complement strand
GCAGGCATAAGGCACTCCTAACCGCGAAACATCGCAGCCGGATAGAATACTACAAATCTAATACTCTGTCCACTCGCTTCCGGTTCACACAAGTCGGCAGACGGAGAGCGTGAAATGGAGCATGGGTACCCAAAATCGAATGGAAGCTGCCCTTGCAGACTGCGCGCCGGAACTCAGTCCGGCCACGGAGACTAACCGTCTGCAAACACGACACTTACGACCTCCACCCCCGCAATCCCGCGCCGGTCCTTGAATAATCCGGGTTAAGCTTGATTTTACGCACGGCGCTGCTAGATTGCCCAGCCGGAGGTATTTCCATGGCGGAACTTATTATCAGCGTTTCAGGCGTGCGGGGTATCATCGGCGACTCGCTCACCGGACAGATCGCATTTGATTTCGGCCGTGCCCTCGCCGGCAATCTTCGACGGTCGATTCAACAACCAACGATTGTCATCGGGCGCGACTCAAGGCGATCCGGGCCGCTGATCCTGCAGGCGTTTTCGGCCGGGGCCATGGAGGCCGGGGCATCCGTTACGGATCTCGGAATCGTGACCACTCCTACCGTAGGGCTGATGACGCGTTTCCTTAAAGCATCGGCCGGTGTCGTGATTACTGCTTCACATAATCCGGCTCCATACAACGGCATCAAGATGCTCCAGTCGAACGGTATTGCGCTCTCCGCATCCGCCATCGAGGAATTAAAAACAAGCTACGCCGCTCGCAACTGGTTCTGCGGCAACGTAGATGAAATCGGACTCTTTACCACCGACAGCCGCGGGCATGCGCATCACGTGCAGACCGTCCTGCAATATTTTGATACGCGCAAGATTATTCAGAAGCGCTACCGCGTGGTGCTGGATTCCATCAACGGTGCCGGTTCGATACCTTCCCCGATGCTGCTCGGTAAACTTGGCGTCGAGTTGATTCACCTCAACGGAACGGCCGACGGTCATTTTGCTCACACACCCGAACCGATTCGCGAAAACCTCACCGGCCTGTGCGACGCAGTGATGAAACACCGCGCGGCCGTTGGCTTTGCACAGGACCCGGATGCGGATCGCCTCGCTATTGTGGATGAAAACGGCGTTTATATCGGCGAAGAATACACACTGGCCTTGTGCGTGCTTAATCGACTGATGAAAAAGAAAGGCCCGGTGGTCTGCAACCTCTCGACGAGCCGCATGATCGACGACATCGCCGCACGGTTTGATGTTCCTGTCATTCGGACACCGGTGGGCGAGGCCAATGTAGCCGGGCGGATGATGAAGGAAAATGCTCTGATCGGCGGTGAGGGCAACGGCGGGGTTATTGATCTGCGAGTCGGACCGATACGTGATTCACTGCTGGGCATGGCGAGCATTTTGGAGTTGCTTGCGGAAACCGGTAAAACCATTTCTCAACTGGTGACGGATATTCCCGCTTACTCCGTCATCAAGGAGAAGATTGATCTGGATCGCGCCGGTGCGGCAAAATTGACGGAGAAAATTGCCGCACGATTCGCCGATCATCAACCAGACCGGCAGGATGGGGTACGCGTCGATTTCGGAGATCGCTGGGTGCAGTTTCGCGCCAGCAATACCGAGCCGATAGCACGCTTAATCGCCGAGGCGCGTACCGCCGCCGAGGCAAAAACACTTATTGACGATGTGCTGGCTCTGAGAGCCGGTGGATAGCGTCACGTTTTGGCATTCAGCCCGTTGGCGCTGTCGTCTGGCAATTGAGGCACACCGGGATTAAACTACCGAAGATTGATGACGCGCAAGCTTGCAGAGGAGATTATTCATGGGGCGCAAACTTGGACCGTTTAACACAACGCCGTGGTTCAGTCCCTGGCATCATGTTGAACCGGGAAACGGCATGTTGCCGACGGTTTTTAATGCAATTATTGAAATTCCACTGGGATCATCGAATAAATATGAGCTAGATAAACCCACGGGTCTGCTGAAACTTGATCGGGTTCTCCACTCTGCTGTCTATTATCCCGCCAACTACGGATTCATTCCGCAGACCATGTCCGATGATGGCGATCCGTTGGATGTACTGGTGCTCGGCGCCGCACCGGTGCACCCGCTCACGATTGTCGAAGCACGGGCGATCGGTCTGATGACGATGAAGGACCAGAATGAAATCGATCATAAAATAATTTCCGTGCATGTGAACGATCCGGAATACAACAGTTATTCGGACGTGCATCAATTGCCGGCACACAGGCTTTCGGTGCTCAAGAGATTTTTTGAAGACTACAAATCGCTGGAACATAAACGGGTGGTGGTGGACGATGTGCTCCCGGGCGAATATGCCTTTCCTGTTATTGAGCAGTCATTAATGATCTACAAGCGATGGAAAAACGGTGAGGACGTCAATCGTCTCCTGCACGTTGCCTGAACCGCAAGCCCGAAGTGGCACCTCGTGGCTTGTATTCACGGAACTCGTGTCTCGGTGAGAATGAATACCCGATCAGCATGCGGTCCTGCATGTCGGCCGCCATCAGTGCATCCTATCAGCGTCCGCTTACCTTCCGCGCAGACTGGATATCACTGAAAAAAAACGAATTTCACACGCCATCGGGGTTGACAACCCGCACGGAATATTATAGAAGCGGTCGGGACAGGTGTAGCACCGGTTCGCTGATCTGCCGTTAGGGCTGCGCCGTCGCAGCGCACAAACAGTAATTGATCAGACTTGGTATCGAGGTGCCATGGTGTTCAGACGCTATTTTCATTTATTAGCTCTCACGGGGACCCTCGCAACCGGTCTGTCCATGCTGGGCGGATGCAGCCGCGAGACACACGCCAAGCGTGAAAGCCTGCTGTCCCGGATCAAAGCTCGGGGGTATATCACCGTGGGTTACGCGGATGAGGCTCCGTTTGCCTATGTTGATCCGCGGACGGGAAAGCTCACTGGTGAATCTCCGACGGTTCTCCGAGCGGTGATGAAAAAGCTCGGAGTCAGGCATATTCGCGGTGTGCTGACAAACTTTGGTGCCTTGATCCCGGCGCTGAAAGCCGGCCGGTTTGATGTGATTGCCGCGGGCATGTATATCACTCCGGAGCGATGTCGGCAGATTGCATTTTCGAATCCTACTTTTGCCATCGGCGATGGGTTTGTCGTAAAAAAGGGAAACCCGCTTCATTTGCACAGCTATGCTGATTTTCTGCACCATCCACATCGTCTGCTCGGCGTGGTGCAGGGGGCTATTGAATACAATTACGCCCGCGAGGTGGGCATTCCAGCTCGGCAAATTCGCATGTTTCCCGACGCCCCCAGCGCCTTGGCCGCGGTGGAAAATGGGCGCGTCAATGCCTATGCGGGCACCGAACTGACCGTCCGCCGATTGGTGCGGAAATCCCCGGGTGCGAATATCGCAGTTGCCGAACCTTTCCACAATCCGATCATTAAAGGCGTGAAACAGATCGGCTACGGTGCATTTGGTTTTCGGCGACGGAACGTACGCCTGCGACGGGCCGTCGATAAGGTTCTCAAAACCTACGTCCCCTCACCTGCACACCTGCGGGCGGTGAAGCGGTTTGGATTCACGGCGGCCGATATGCCCGGAACGGTCACCGCCGACGAACTTTGCAAATGCAAAAGTCAGGCAAAATAGCCGGACGACTGGCACGCCGACGTGCTGATGCTGGGAGATTGCCATCGTGACGAATATTTTTAATTTGCTGCCACCGCTGCTTCGTGGTGCCGGGATGACCGTGCAGGTGACGGCGGGCGCCATCGCCCTGTGTGTGCCGGCGTCCTCCATTGCAGCGCTGGCGCGCCTCAGCCGCAATCCGCTCATCGCGTGGGCCTCCCGATGCTACATTGAGGTGTTTCGCGGCACATCCGCCATGGTTCAGCTATTCTGGGTCTTTTATGTGCTCCCATTTTTCCATGTGGACATTTCACCCATAGGGTCGGCCATACTGGTGCTGGGATTTAACGGCGGAGCTTACGGTGCGGAGATCATACGCGGAGCCATCAGGGCAATCCCGCGCGGACAATTGGATGCTGCCGTTGCATTAAACCTCCCCATGGTTCGCCGGGTAACGGGCGTCATGATTCCCCAGGCTCTGCCGCGAATCGTTCCGCCGATGGCCAATCTTTTCATTGATATCCTGAAAAACAGCGCACTGGCCGGACTTGTCACCGTAAGCGATCTCACTTTTCAGGCGCAAGTTCTGCGCGAGTCGACCCTCGCCAATGGCGAAGTCTATGGTCTGGTGATCGTGATTTATTTTCTGCTGGCCATTGTGCTGAGCCTGCTGATGCGGTTCATTGAACGACGCGTCCACTTTCCGGTGGGGAGCCGCGCATGAGTTGGAATTGGACATTCACGTGGCATATTCTGCCCAAACTGCTTCAGGGGCTTGCGATCACCGTCGAAGCAACGCTCGCAGGCACGATTCTGGCCCTGATGATCGGATTGATCTGGGCCGGGATGCTGCTGAGCGGGCGGCGAATCCTTACGCTCCCGGCCCGCGGAATCGTGGAACTCGTCCGCAACACGCCACTGTTAATTCAGTTATTTTTTATCTATTATGTTTTGCCGGAAGTGCATATCGAGATGTCAGCCCTGTCCACTGGAATCATCGCCCTGGGGGTCAACTACAGTGCCTATACCGCTGAAGTTTACCGGGCAGGCCTTGAGAGTATCCCGCGTGGGCAGTGGAACGCCGCCATAGCACTCAACCTGCCGCGTCATCGCATCTGGTGGGATATCATTCTGCCGCAAGCCGTCATTCCGATGATCCCGGCACTGGGAAATAATCTCGTGGCGATGTTTAAGGATACGCCTCTGCTGGCAACCATCACGGTGGGTGAGATGATGCAGAAAGCCCTGGTGATAGGCGACCGAACCTTCCGTTATCTGGAGCCGATGACGATGGTGGGCGTGCTGTTTCTCGTGGTGAGTCTCATGTCATCCTTGGGAATCAGTCGTTGTGAAAAATTAACCGCGAGGCGAAGATAATTTATGGAGCAAAACCCTGAATTTTCAATCAGCGATACTCCCCCGGCCGTCGAGCTGTGCGATATCTGCAAACGATTCGGTTCGCTTCAGGTGCTCGATCAACTCTCGTTCACTGTTGCCCCGGGCGAGCATCTCTTCCTGATTGGCCCCAGTGGTTCAGGGAAATCCACCGTGCTCCGGTTGATCATGACGCTCGAACGTCCTGATTCCGGCAACGTGTGGATCGAAGGGAAAAACTTGTATCGAATGCAACGTGCTGGCATTGAAAAGCCCGCCGATGAAAGATACCTCCGATCGCTCCGCCGCCATATCGGGATGGTCTTTCAGCATTTCAATCTCTTCGATCATATGAGGGTGCTGCAGAATGTCATGGAGGGCCCCTTGCGATCACTTGGCATGCGCCGAGAAGAGGCGGAAAAACGCGCAATGGACCTGCTGGATCGCGTCGGTTTGGCGAGCAAGAGCCGAGCATGGCCGGCGGAACTATCAGGCGGGCAGAAGCAGCGTGTCGCCATCGCAAGAGCCCTCGCCATGCAACCAAGAATTATGCTGTTTGATGAAATCACCTCGGCACTCGACCCCGAGATCGCCGCCGAAGTTCTCAAACTGGTACGTGAATTGGCGGGCCAGTTTGACATGACTATGATTTTTGTCACGCATCAGATGCGGTTCGCCCGCGCCATGGCTCACAGAATTCTCTTTTTTGATTCCGGACGGATTATTGAACAGGGGCCGCCGGAGCGCGTGCTTGACAATCCGCAACATGACCGTACACGTCAGTTTCTCTCCAGTCTGCTGGAGGTGTCGTAATCGGCCGCACATCAGGGCCCGCCCTGCGCCGCCGACAACCCGAAGCCCGAAATTCGAAATCTCAAATCTGTAATCTTGAAGAAAGCGAAACCCACGCCCATTAGCTATTATTTCGAGCCACGGGCGGCGGTTTGAGTAAAAGTTAGGTTTTAGGCCGGATTGGGCAGGACCGGACTCGAACCGG